>SLNF01000091.1 GCA_007133145.1 Nitriliruptorales bacterium | reverse complement strand
TCGGGACGTTCTTCCAGTCCCACCACGCGCTCGTCCGCCGACTCCAGGCCTTCGACACGACCCTGCTCGGGCTGACGATCCCCTATCTCGGGCTCGTGGCGCTCGTGCCCTTCGTGCAGAGTCTCCTCGGGGCCGGTGACGGGGAGCCGCTCGCCCTCACGCTCTACGCGATGGTCCTGGGCTTCGGGTGGACCGTCGAAGGGGTGATGCTCTGGCATGCCCACCGGCGGGGGCTGCTGCGTCACCCGCTGCGCGGCCGCGTCGCCCGCTTCGAGGCTGTGCGCGCGGTGCTGCCGCCCGTGGTGTTCTTCGCCAGCGCCGGGCTCGCGTTGCTCATCGGCGCATGGACGATCCTCGTGTGGCTCGCGCTGTGGCCACTCGACGGACTCCTCGGCCGGTGGCAGACGCGAGACGGTGCCTGACCCCCGCTCAGTCCGCGTCGGGCGCCGGCGCCGGCACCTGCTCGAGCAGTCCCATGACGACCTCGGCCACCGCGTCGGTGTGCGCCGCGTCGACGACGAGGCCGAGGTGGTCGGCGCCCTCGACGGTGACGTGGCGCGCCGCCGGTGAGCGGTCGGCGAGCTCGGCGTGGAGGCTGTCCATGACCTCCCGCCCCTCCGGCGACTCGCCCTCACCCGGCTCGCCGGCGCTGACCACCCGCGCCGGCACACCGCCGAAGGCCGGCTCGGTCGCGGTGCTGCCGACCTCGTCGAGCAGGTCGAGCAGGGCGCCCATCTCCGCGCCGTAGGCACCCATCCCTGCGGCGGTGACCGAACGTGCACGGTGCTGCGCACCGGCCTCGTCGGGCAGTGCGGCGACGACGTCGGCCTGAGGATCGGCGAGGCGGAACACCCCGAGACGGGCGAGCAGCGGCGCGACGGCGAGCTGTTCCTGCGCCTGCTCGAGCGCGTCGCGCTCCTCGGGCGGCAGGCGCTCGAACTGCTCCTCGTGGACGGGGTCGAGGAGCACGAGCCCGGCGACCTCCTCGGGGTGGGTGGCGGCGAAGACGCGCGCGTAGCCGGCGCCGAGGCTGTGGCCGACGAGGACGAAGGGCCCCTCGAGGCCGGCGGCGTCGAGGCCCTCGCGGAGGTCGGCGACGGCCGCGGCGGCCTCGGGTGGGCCGGCGGCCGGGTCGCTGAAGCCGTAGCCCGCGCGGTCGTAGGCCACGACGGTGGTGTGCTCGGCGAGCGCCTCGCGCAGCCAGGCGTAGGTCGCCGCGGTGCCGCCCGCGCCGGCCTCGAGGACCACGGTTGGCCGGTTTCCATCGGACCCATCAGCGTCATCGTCGCCACTCACCTCGAGGTGCAGCTCGCGACCGTCGGCGAGCTCGACGAGCTCGCCGGGTGCAGGGACGCGCCGACGGTCGACCGCATCGAGCGTCGCGGTCACGACGAGGGCGAGCACGACGAGGCCGGCGAGCCCGGCCGCCCCGAAGCCGGCGAGGCGGGCGAGGCGCCGGGGGAGGCTGCGGCGCGGCCGCGGTGGCCCGCTGTCCCCTGCGGGTGCCTGTGCGTCGGCGCCGTCGCCCCGGTCGGCTCGGGAACGGTCGTCGTGTGCCGGCATGCCAAAGGCCTCCTGAGGGGTGGGGGAGTTCCCCTGTCTGGCATGCGCCGTCGACTCGGACAAGGGCGAAGGTCCCGCAGGACCGCGTCGTTCGCCGCTGGGCCCGGCAGCCGGGCTGGGCATGCTGCGGAGGGTCGTGGCACAGCTCGGTGCCGCCCGGTTCGAGGAGTCGGCATGACTGACGAGGCGCCCGGATCCCACGGTCCCGGCGGGGAGGTCGTCGACGGGGGTGGCCCCGCGCCGGAGGGCTCGGCGGGCTCCCCGCCCGAGGGGTCCGACGGCGAGCGCCTGCCGCTCGACCGCCTGCTCACCGGGCTTGCGCTCGTCCTCATCGGCGGGCTGTGGCTCGTCGACGCCGCAGAGCTCGCCGAGGTCCGTTGGCAGGCGGTGTTGCCGGCCCTGCTCGCGCTCGTCGGCGTGGCGCTGCTCGCGACCGCCCGGCGGGAGTCCCACGGTGGGCTCATCGCTGCGGGCATCGTGCTCGGGGTCCTCGTGCTCCTGACCGCCGACCCGATGGCCGCTGTCGTCGCCGGGGTCGGGGAGCGTGCGGAGCAGCCGGTCGACGCCGCTACCGCCGAGGAGGGCTTCGAGCTCGGCGTCGGCTCGCTCGAGGTCGACCTGCGCGGCCTCGACGACCTCGAGGAGGGCCTCACCGTGCCGGTGAGCGTCGGCATCGGGGAGGTCGTCGTCGTCCTGCCCGAGGCCGTCGGTGCCGAGGTCGAGGCGAGCGTGGGCATCGGCGAGACCCTCGTGCTGGGACGCAGCCAGGGAGGGTTGGGCGTGTCGGCGACCGAGACCGTCGAGGGTGAGCCGGTGCTCGTCCTCGAGGCCTCCGCTGGGATCGGACGCGTGGAGGTGCGGCGATGAGCGAGTCGGAGCGCCGGCCGGCGGACCTGTCCGCGCTCGTCTGGGGGGCGGTCTTCGTCGTGCTCGGCGGCGCCTACCTCCTCGAGGCCCTCGGCGTGTGGGACGTGCGCGGCGCAGTCCTCGTGCCGATGCTGCTCATCCTCGCCGGGATCATCGTCCTCGCCACCGCGGTGACGCGGGGCCGCGCGGATCGCGGGGTGCGCCGGTGAGCGGGGTGCGCCGGTGAGCGGGGTGCGCCGGTGAACGGGGTGCGCCGGTGAACGGGGTGCGCGCCGCGCTCGGCTGGGGGGTCGGGCTGTCGGTCCTCGGCCTCGTGCTGCTGCTGCGGGCGGTGGGCGCGGTCGCCGACGACGCCTCGGCGTGGCCGTGGGCGGCGCTGGCCGCCGGCATCGTGCTCCTCGCCCACCCGCAGGCCCGACAGGAGGGCTCGGCGGGCTGGCCGATCGTGCTCACCGTCGTCGGCGGGGTCGTCGCGATCGGCGAGCTCGGCGGCCTGCCCGCGGGGATCCCGCTCGTGCCGGTGCTCCTCGTCGCCGCCGGCGTCGCCCTCGTCGTGAGCGCGACGCTCGGCCCGCGGCGTGGTCGCGCCGAGGAGGCCGTCGCGGTGGCCACCGAGGGCGCGACCTCCGCGCGGCTCGTGCTCGCCCACGGGGCGGGGTCGCTGCACCTCTCCGGTGGTGCGGGCGAGGGGCTCGTCTGCGAGGGCACCGCGGCAGGGGGGGCCCGGACGGTCGCCACCCGGGTGGGGGACCGGCTCGAGGTGACGCTGCGGCCCCCCGGCGATCTCGAGGAGGTCGCGCGGCTGCGCCGCCCGCTCGAGTGGCGCCTCGCGCTGCCCGAGGGCCTGCCGATCGACCTCGAGGTCCGCACCGGGGCGAGCGAGGTCCGACTCGAGCTCGCCCGCACCGCGGTGCGCTCGCTGCGGGTCGGCACCGGTGCGAGCGACCTCGACCTCGAGGTGCCGGCCCGGGGTCACACCCGTGTCGAGGTCGACGCCGGTGCCGCCGACGTCGACGTGCGGGTGCCGCAGGGGACCGCCGCGTCGGTCCGCACGCGCGGGGCCCTCGCGAGCGTCGACGTCGACGAGCGGCGCTTCCCGCGCGACGGCGACCGCTACCGCTCGGTGGGCTTCGAGGAGGCCGCCCACCGCGCCGAGATCGAGCTCGCCGGCGGCGTGGCCTCCTTCAGGGTGCGCTGAGCCCCGCGTCGACGAGGCGCGGCGGTGCCCGCGCGGTCAGCCGGTCGCCGGCATCCGCCACATGAGCCACGACGTCGGCCCGCCGCCGGGCAGGGCGAGTTGCTGCACGGTGCGGAAGCCGAAGCGCTCGTAGAGCCGGACGTTGTCCTCGGCGGTGCCCTCGAGGTAGGCGGACAGACCCGTGCGGTCGCACTGCTCCACGACGGGGCGCATGAGCGCGCTGCCGATGCCGCGGCCCTGCTGGTCGGGGTGGACGCCGATGAACATCAAGTAGAGGTGGGGCCAGCGCGGGTGCAGGCGGTCGAGGGCGGCGAGCGAGCGCAGGTTCCGGGGCAGCCCCCTCGGCCCGGCCACGCGCAGACCGCGGGGTAGCAGCAGCAACTGCCGTGCCCACCCCATCCGCGACTTGCCCGGCGGGACCCACAACGCGGCTCCCGCGCGGTCCGACGTCGTGTAGACCTCCCCGTGCGGCAGGGTCAACTGCCGCACCGCCATGTCGAAGAAGACCTCGAAGCCCTCCGCGCGGCGCTCGTCCTGGCGCACGAACCAGTTCACGACCGGGTCGGCGTCGAAGGAGCGCACGAGGACGTCGACGAGCGCGCCGGCGTCCGCGCGGGTGGCCTTGCGGACGGTGACGGGCTCGCGCCCCGACTCCTCCCCGCCTCGTGGCGTTGGTGGCCTGCCCGGTGGTGCGTCCATCGCCCCTCCCCGCTCGCGCCGCAAGCGCCCCCGTCCATCGCGACCATCCGGGGCGGCCTCACGGCTGGGAAGGGCCGGCCGGCAGGGGTCAGGCGAGTCCAAGGCCCCATGGTCTCGGCAGCGGCTGCGGCAGGCCTGGGGCTGCCAGGCTGCGACCAAGGTCGCGCGCCTCAGGGCCCAATGGTCGATCCGGTCCGGGGGCGACCTGGGAATCGTCATGGGTGATCTCTCACTCCTCGGCGCGCCATCGTCCGAGCCCGGAGGGGAGTTGATTCGCATGGCATCCGCCGGCGCCCCCGTCGTGAGCCTGCAGGGGCTGACGAAGCGCTACGGCAATCTGACCGCCCTCGACCGCTTCACCCTCGATATCCATGAGGGCGAGATCGTGGGGCTGCTCGGTCCCAACGGGGCGGGTAAGACCACGACGCTGCGGACCCTGCTGGGGCTGCTCAAGCCCTCCGGCGGCAGCGCGGAGATCTTCGGCCTCGATGCCTGGCAGCAGCCGGTGCAGGCGCACCGGCAGCTGGCGTTCATCCCCGGGGAGTTCGCGGTGTGGCCGCAGCTGTCGGGTGGGCAGATCCTCGATCTGCTCGGCACCGTCGCCGGCGGCTACGACGAGGGCTACCGGGATGCGCTCGTTGAGCGCTTCAATTTCGACCCGTCCAAGCGCGGCCGGTCCTACTCCAAGGGCAACCGGCAGAAGATCGCGGTGATCGCCGCGCTCATGACCCGCGCGCCGCTGCTGGTGATGGACGAGCCC
>SLNF01000201.1 GCA_007133145.1 Nitriliruptorales bacterium | reverse complement strand
GGCGATCATCACCGAGGGGTTCGAGGTGTTCGTGCACGAGGTGATCGCGGCGATCGCGACGTCGCCGTGGTCGAGCTCGAAGCTCGTGCCGTCGGCGAGGGTCACCGGCACCGCCGCGCGGTCGCGACCGGCGGGGTCAGTGGCAACGGGGTCGCTGGCGGGGAAGGTGTCCTCGAGCGCGGCGTCGGTGTCGTCGGTGTAGCGGGGCAGGACCTCGCGGAAGGAGGTCGCGGCGTCGGTGAGCGCGACGCGGTCCTGCGGCCGGGTCGGCCCGGCGAGGCTCGGCACGACGGTGGAGAGGTCGAGCACGAGGCGCTCGGAGTAGTCCGGCTCGGCGTCGGGGTCGTGGAACATCCCCTGCGCCTTGGTGGAGGCCTCGACGAGGGCGACCTGCTCGTCGCTGCGGCCGGTGAAGGAGAGGTAGCGCAGCGTCTCGTCGTCGACGGGGAACATCGTCACCGTCGAGCCGTACTCGGGACTCATGTTGCCGATCGTCGCGCGGTTCTCGACGGGCACGTTGGCCACGCCGGGCCCGTAGAACTCGACGAACTTGCCGACGACGCCGTGGCCGCGGAGCATCTCGGTCACGGTGAGGACGAGGTCGGTCGCGGTCGCGCCCTCGGGCAGCTCCCCCTCGAGCTTGAAGCCGACGACCTGCGGGACGAGCATCGAGATCGGCTGGCCGAGCATCGCCGCCTCGGCCTCGATGCCGCCGACGCCCCAGGCGAGCACCCCGAGGCCGTTGACCATCGGGGTGTGGCTGTCGGTGCCGACGAGGGTGTCGGGGAAGGCCACGCCGTCGTCGGTCCAGGTGACCTGCGCGAGGTACTCGAGGTTGACCTGGTGGACGATGCCGGTGTTGGGCGGCACGACGCGGAAGCCGTCGAAGGCCTGCTGGCCCCAACGCAGGAAGGCGTAGCGCTCGAGGTTGCGCTGGAACTCGATCTCGGCGTTGCGCAGGAACGCCTCGGGTACCCCGGTGACCTCGGCGACGATCGAGTGGTCGATGACGAGGTCGGCCGGCATGAGGGGGTTGACCTTACCGGCGTCGCCGCCGAGGTCGGCCATGGCCTCGCGCATCGCGGCGAGGTCGACGATGGCGGGCACGCCGGTGAAGTCCTGGAGCAGCACACGCCCCGGGGTGAAGAGGATCTCCTCGCTCGGCTCGGCCTCGGGGTCCCACGCCGCGAGCCCGCGGATGTCCTCGGCGGTGATGTTCGTCCCGTCCTCGTTGCGCAGGAGGTTCTCGAGGAGGACCTTGAGGCTGTAGGGCAGGCGCGCGACGCCGTCGAGCGCATCGAGGCGGTAGAGGTCGTAGCTCTTGTCGCCGACCCTCAGGGTGTCGCGGGCACCGAAGCTGTTCAGGGACATGCCTACCTCCATCGGCGGGGTGCCCCACTATCGCAGGACCCCCCGCGGTGCGGCACCCCCGGGGGCGCCGACGGCGGAGGGTGCGCTCAGCGCCGGTGCGCGGTGACGAGGGTGTCGATGGCCTCGCGTGGCCCGTCGTCGGTGGCGACCTCGCGGACGACCTGCTCGGCCCGCTCGACGGTGAGGCCGCCGAGGGCGCCGGTGACGTGCTCGACGGTCCAGAGCAGCGCGGGGTCGGGCGGGCCACCGTGGCCGTGGGTGAGGTTGTCCGCGTCGTGGCCGACGGCGATGAGCGTCCCGCCCGGGGCGAGGGCGGCGGCGGCGTGGCCGAGCGCGCGGGCGAGCGACTCGGCGGGCAGTTGGAGGTAGGCGACGACGACGAGGTCGTAGGCGGTCGGTGCCGGCACGGGCTCGGTGGCGTCGGCCTCGATGAGCGTGAGGTCGACGCCGCGGGCGCTCGCGAGCTCGCGGGCCTTGGCGAGGCCGACCGGGGAGAAGTCCGTTGCGGTGACCTCCCAGCCACCCTCGGCGAGCCACACGGCGTTGCGGCCCTCACCGGCGGCGAGGTCGAGCGCCCGCCCGGGCGTGCGGGCGAGGCGCTCGACCTCGGAGGCGACGAAGGGGTTGGGACTTGCGGACCAGACGAGCTCGGCGCCGGCGTAGCGGGCGTCCCAGTCGTCAGGGGTCAGCGCAGCCTCCCGAGCGCGATGTCGAGGTCGCACTTCTCGGCGGTGCCGTTCCACGGCATCTTCGAGAGCAGCATCCCCATCGCGCAGGTGTTCGTGACCGCGGCGAAGACGAGTCCGGCGCCGATCGCCCCGGAGAAGTAGCGCGCCGGCGGGAAGAAGATGCTCGCGATGATGCCGCCGAGGACGAGCGAGCCGGCGGTGAAGCGGACCTGCCGCTCGAGGTCCCAGCGATCGCGGCCCTTGTTGACGTCGAAGCCCGACTGCTCCCAGGCGACCATGCCGCCCTCGAGCACGCGCAGCTCGTCGGCGACGCCGGTCGCCGAGAGCTTCTCGTGCGCCTGCGAGGCGCGGGCGCCGGAGCGGCACACGAGGACGGTCGGGGCGGCGAGTGCCTCGGCGATGGCCTCGGGGTCCTCCCCGAGGGTGTCGAGCGGGACGTTGATCGCCCCGTCGATGTGGCTCGCCTCGAACTCGGCGGGCGTGCGCACGTCGAGGACGCGGGGGGCGCCGTTGTCGCCACGGAGCTCAGCGAGCGCGGTGGGGTCGACGCGGTCGGGCAGGGTGCGGGCAGCGGTGTCGGTCATGGCGGGGGCCTTTCTGCGCGGTGGTCGTCCAGGGTGCCGCGGGGCGCCGCTCGGGTGCGGCGCCCCGCGAGGGCGAACGGTGCTTACGCGGCGCGGGCCGCGAGGTAGTCGTCGGCGCCGCCCTCGTCGACGAGGACGGGGGTGAAGCCGTGCTGCTCGAGGAGGCTCGCGGCGATCGCCGCGCGGTAACCCGACCCACAGATCACCCACACCGGGCGGGCGGGGTCGAGGTCCTCTCCGGGGCCGTCGACGAGGTCGGGCACGTAGCGGGCGATGGAGCCCTCGATCGGCGTGGCCTCGACCTCGCCCGGTGCGCGGACGTCGAGGAGCTGGACGTCCTTGCCCGCCTCGGCGGTGGCGACGAGGTCGGGCACCGTCACCGTGTCGAAGCGCGCGACGTCGTGGCCGGCCTCGGTCCAGGCGCCCATGCCGCGCAGGACGCCGGTGACGTGGTCGAAGCCGATGCGCGCGAGCTGCACCGCCGCCTCGGTGGCGTCCTGGTCGGGGTCGAGGACGAGCTGGATCGGCACGTTGAAGTCGAGCACCCAGCCGGCCCACACCCCGAACTGCTCGCCGAGCTCGATGCCGATCGCGCCGGGGACGTGCCCTTCGGCGTAGGCGGTGCGGGGGCGGCCGTCGAGGACGACGACGTCGTCGTCGCGGCGGGCGACGTCGGCGACGGAGAGCTCAGGCACCTCGAGGCTCGGCAGCGGCTCGGGGCCGAAGAGGTTCGCCGGGCCCATGTGCTGGTAGTACGTCGGCCACGGCTGGAGGTCCGAGAGCGTGAACTTCACGAACGACTCCTGGTCGGGCTGGGCGAGCACGGGGTTCTCGGCCTTCTCGAGCCCGATCGTCGACGTCGTGCGCCCGGCACCCGAGGAGGTGCAGAACGAGCCCTCGCCGTGGGTCGGGTAGAGGCCGGTCTCGTCGGGCAACTCGGCGAGGCGGTTGACGCTGATGTACTGCAGCATCGCGAGCGACCGCGCGCGCTCGGGGCCGAGAAGGTCGGGCCGGCCCGAGGAGCCCACGAGGAGGCTGCCGCCGGAGAACACCGCGACCGGCTCGCCGTCGATGAGCACGAGGTAGCTCACGTGCTCGGGCGTGTGCCCGGGGGTGTGGATGGGGCGGATCTGCATGCCGCCGGCCGGCTCGAGCTCCTCGTTGTGGAAGGCCGGCACGTGGTCGATCGCCGCGCCGCTGCCCGCCGGGAGGACGATCTCCCCGCCGCGGCGCCCGGCGAGCGCGGGGCCGCCGGAGACGTAGTCGTTGTGCATGTGCGTCTCGAGGACGTAGCGCAGCTCGGCGTCCTGCTCGGTGAGGACGTCCTCGAAGCGTGCGATGTCGCGCTGCGGGTCGACGACGAGGCCGACGCCCTCGTGGGTGACCACGTAGGTGGCGTCCCCCAGCCCGGGGGTGCGCAGGTTGGTGATCTCCATGGCAGATGCTCCGTTTCGCTCGAGACTGTCGCGGCTCTGTCGCGTACCAACGACCCTACCCCCAGGGGTATTCCGTCGCAACATCTCGGGACGAAGGTCCCTGCCGTGGCTCGCGCGGGATGCCGTGCGTCCTGCTACCCCCGGGGGTATGGTGAGGAACGCAGGCCCGCAACCGTGGGCGTGTGGAGGAGGACCGATGACCGCCGGCCCGCAGCCTGTCCCCGGGGCGTTGTCGTGGCGTCACGGCTACGACCGCGCGACGCTGCGCGCCGACGCCGTCGCCGGGCTCACCGTCGCGGTCATGCTCGTGCCCCAGAGCATGGCCTACGCCGCGCTCGCGGGGATGCCGCCGGTCACCGGCCTCTACGCCTCGATCGTCCCGTTGCTCGTCTACGCGCTGCTCGGGACCTCCGGCCAGCTCGCCGTCGGGCCGGTGGCGATCACCGCGCTGCTCACCGCCTCGGCGGTCGCGCCGCTCGCCGACGGCGACCCTGCCCGCTACGCCGCCCTCGCCGCCCTGCTCGCCCTCCTCGTCGGCGCGCTCCAGCTCCTCCTCGGCCTGCTGCGTGCCGGCGTGCTCGTGAGCTTCCTCTCCCACGCGGTCATCGTCGGCTTCACCGGCGGGGCCGCGATCCTCATCGGCGCGAGCCAACTGCGCGACGCCCTCGGTGTCGAGGCCCCACGCGCCGACGCCCTGCCGGGGACCGTGGCGGCCCTGGCCGGCGTGCTCGACGAGATCCACCTCCCGACGCTCGCGATCACTGCCGGTGCGGTCGTGGCGCTCGTGGCCCTCAAGCGCCTCGCGCCCCGCATGCCGGGGCCGCTGCTCGTGATCGCGGCGGCCACCGCCCTCACGGCCACGCTCGACACCGGGGCGCGGGTGCTCGGGGACGTGCCGGCCGGCCTGCCGCTGCCCGCCTGGCCCGCCGCCCCCCTCGACGACGCCGTCGCGCTCCTGCCCGCCGCCGCCGCGATCGCGGTGATCTCCTACGCCGAGGGCATCAGCGTCGC
>SLNF01000190.1 GCA_007133145.1 Nitriliruptorales bacterium | reverse complement strand
GGCGGCGACGAGCCTCGCGCGCCGCAGGGCACGACTCGCCGTGCCGCAGCGCGCACTGGCCGGCGTGGCCCCGAGGCGGCAGGTGTCACGCGCCTCGGCGGAGGTACACCACGTCGCCGAGCGCCTCGTCAGCCTCGCCCGGCTGCGGCGTTCCTCGGCTGCCACGAGGGTCGACGTCGCTGCGGCTTCGCTGCGGGCCGCCGATCCCCGGCGGGTGCTCGAGCGCGGCTTCGTCCAGTTGCGCACTGCCCGTGGCCTGATGATCGGCCGGCGGCGCGAGCTGCCCCACGGCGAGCCGGTCACCGCCCGCTTCGCCGACGGGGAGGCGGTTCTGCACAGCCCACCCCGCGCGCGCCACGCCGACGACGACGAAAGGAGCCCACGATGACCGAACCGAAGCCGCAGCCCGAGGCCAATGTCGCCGCACCGCAGGACACCGGGGCCGAGGGACCCGAGGGACTGTCGTTCGAGGCCGCGCTCGCCGAGCTCGAGGAGATCGTCGAGGCGGTGAGCGAGGACCGCATCGGCATCGACGAGCTCGGCGGCAAGGTCGCCCGCGGCGCCGAGCTCGTGCGTGCCTGCCGCCGCCACCTCGACGCCGCCGACATCGAGGTCACGCGGGTGACCGAGGAGCTCGCACAGCTTGGCCTGCGTGAGTCCGCCTCGCATAGGGCCGCCGGCGAGGACGGTCCCGGGGCCGACGGCCCCGGCGGGGCGGGCGAGGACGGCACCCGCAGCGACGCGGCTGTCGGGGAGGCCGACGACGAGCAGGTCGGTCCGGGCGACATCCCGTTCTGAGGCCGCAGAGCGGGGGTGTGCGAGGCTAGGAGGATGGACTCCCTGACGCCCCGCGCCGCCGAGCCCGTCGAGGCCGTGCTCTTCGACTTCCACTCCACGCTCGTCGACCAAGGCGACACCACCGACTGGATCGAGCGGGCATGGCGGCACACCGGTCGTCCCGGTGACGCGCACGAGGGCCTCGGCCGTCGTGCCGCCCAACGGCTCGCGGCGCTCGCCGACCGCGTCTGGGAGCACGCCCGCGACCTCGATCCCACCAGCGAGCGCGACCTCGACCCCGAGCGGCATCGCAGCGTCTTCCTTGCCGTCGTCGGGCAGGACCCGGGCGTTGACCCCGAGCTCGCCGCGGCGCTCTACGCGACGATGCTGACGACCTGGCGCCCCTACGACGACGCCGTGCCGGTCCTCGCCGCGCTGCGCGACCGGGGCGTGCGCACCGGCCTCGTGTCGAACATCGGCGTTGACGTGCGCGGGCTCCTCGACGATGAGGGCCTCGCCGACCTGCTCGACACCGTCGTGCTGTCCTACGAGCTCGGCGTCGTCAAGCCGCACGCCGGGATCTTCGAGGAGGCGGTCCGCCGTCTCGACGCCGCGCCGGCGCGCACGCTCATGGTCGGCGACAGCTGGCGTGACGACGGTGGCGCTGCCCAACTCGGCATCCGCACGCTCCTGCTGCCGCCGACGCCGGGACCGACCCACGGCCTCGACCTCGTCCTGCGTCTCGTCGACGGCTGATCGGCGGGGTCGGCGCGGGGAGCCGGCCGCTCCCGCCGTGGCGGGCGCGCTCTAGACTGCCCGGCGCCAAGGGCAGCTGCCCGGTCAGTCGCGGAAGGAGCGAAGCGCATGCGCGCGGCTCACTACGACGTCGCGGTCGTCGGCGCGGGCCTGGTCGGGCTGTCCCTCGCCAACGAGCTGCTGCGGCGCCACCCCGACCTGTCGGTCGCCGTCCTCGACAAGGAGGACCGCGTCGCCCGCCACCAGTCGGCCCGCAACAGCGGGGTCGTCCACGCCGGGCTCTACTACCCCGAGGGCTCGCTGAAGGCCCGGCTCTGCGTCGCCGGCCGCGTCCGGCTCAAGGCCTACTGCGCTGAGCGGCAACTGCCCTACCTCGAGCGCGGCAAGCTCGTCGTGGCCACGCGTGAGGAGGAGCTCGCCGGCCTCGAGGCGATCGCGCGTCGGGCGCGGGCCAACGGCGTCGAAGGGCTCGCGCTGCTCGGCCCGAGCGAGCTGCGCGAGGTCGAGCCGTTCGTCACCGGCTTGCGCGCCCTGCACTCCCCGCTGACGGCGGTGACCGACTTCGCCGCGGTGGCCGAGAGCCTCGCGGCGGACCTGCGCAGCCGGGGCGGGCAGGTCCGCCTCGACGTCACCGTCACCGAGCTCACCCGCCGCGACGGCGGGGTCGTGCTCCGCACCGACCGGGGGGACCTCCACGCCGGGCAGGCAGTCAACTGCGCGGGGCTGCACTCCGACACCCTCGCCCTGCGCAGCGGGGACGACACCCCGGTGCGTCTCGTGCCCTTCCGCGGCGAGTACCTCCGCGTCGACCCCGCCAAGGCGCACCTCGTCCGCGGCCTCGTCTACCCTGTGCCCGCCGACGGCCTGCCCTTCCTCGGGGTGCACCTCACCCGCACGGTCTACGACGACGTCTGGGTCGGACCCAACGCCGTACCCGCCTTCGCCCGGGAGGGGTACCACTGGGGCGTCGTCCGTGCCGCCGACCTCTGGTCGGCGGCGACCTGGCCGGGTATGCGCGAGCTCGCCCGCGAGCACTGGCGGGTCGGCCTCACCGAGGCCCACCACTCGCTGCGACGGGCGCCGGTGGCCCGCCAGGTCCAGCGCTACGTCCCCCAGATCACCCGCGCGGATCTCCGTCGCGGACCCGCGGGGGTGCGCGCCCAGGCGCTCGGCGCCGACGGGTCCCTGCTCGACGACTTCCTCATCACCGGGGACGCGAGGATCGCCCACGTGCGCAACGCCCCGTCGCCGGCGGCGACGGCGTCGCTCGCGATCGCCGAGCACCTCGCCGAGCACCTCGCCGCGGCGGGCTGAAGCCCCTGGGGCTCAGGGCAGCGGCTGACGTCCCATGAAGCCGTGCTCGGGACGGTGGAACCAGGCAAGGTCGGTCTCACCCTCGAGCCAGCACAGCAGCGCAGGCTCGCCGTCGACGTGGCCGGGGAAGTCGAGGACGACCGGCGCGATGCCCTTGACCTGCACGCCGTTGCGCACGAACCACTCGACCTCCTCGGCGAGGCGAGCCTCGGCGGCCTTGCGCTCGGCGGTGGGGCCCTGGGCGAGCTGGGCGACCTCGCGCCGCGCGGTGATGATCGCGTCGACGCGCTCTCGGACCTCGGGGACGAGCGCGCGGGCCTCATCGACGCTGAACTCTCGCTCCATGGCGCCTGCCTACCCGCTGCCGTTGTCGCTCACGCCAGGGGACGTGACGAGCGTTCCCCCTGCCGTTACGCTCCTGCGCACCATGAGCGAGCCCATCGAGTCCTTCGAGGCGATCCGTCCCCTGCTCGTCGAGGCCGCGATCATCGATGGGCCCCAGGGGCGTCGCGCCCGGGTGGCGCTCGAGTACCACGCCGCGCTCTACGTCGGCGAGTGCGCGCTCGGCGGGGGCGAGGAAGAGCAGGCGCTCGCGGCGGCGAGCGCGACGACCGCCGCGCTCGACACCTTCACGCCCAAGGCGATCCGCTTCACCCTCGAGTGGTGCGAGCGCCTCGACCCCGGCGGGGGTCTGCCCGAGGTGGTCGCGACGATGGTCGGCGTCGACGTCGCCGGCACGCCGATGCGCTATGCCGGTGCGGCGATCCTCACCCACGACGACGTCGCCGTCGCCGGTGCGAAGGCCACGCTCGCCGCGCTCAACCGCCGCCTCGGCATCGCGGGGCTGTGACTGCGCGTCGCCTCGTGCGCGGGCCGTGGGGCCGAAACCGGGCGGCAACGTCGCGCTCACCGTCGTGTGACGGAGTCGGCGTAGGCTCGGCCTCCGAGGAGGAGAGGCGATGCGCTACGCCCTGCGGATCTCGCTGCCCGACCGGCCCGGCGCCCTCAGCGGGGTGACTGGGGCGATCGCCCGACTGCGCGGCGACATCGAGCGGGTCGAGGTCGTCGAGCGCAGCGACGGCGTCGCCGTCGACGACGTGAGCCTGACGGTCGATGTCGACGCGGCCACGCTGCGCGAGGCCGTGGAGTCCGCCCCCGGCGCGGTCGTCGAGTCGCTCGAGCAGCGCGGCGACGCCACGGCCGTCCTCGACCCCATGGACCTCGCGGCCCTCTGCGTCGCGCAGGGCCGCGGCGCGGTCGCCACCCTCGTGCAACGGCTGCCCGAGGCGCTCGGTGCGACGTGGAGCGCGGCGCTGGCCCAAGGCGTGGGCGGCGTCGAGCCCCTCGCGCGCAGCGCCGCGGCCCCTCTGCTCGACGGGCTCACCACGCCGTGGCTGCCGCTCGAGGCACCCCGGCGGCTGCCCGCCGCAGTCTGGATGCCCGAGGCCTGGTCGGCCGACGGCCGCATCGAGGTCGCCGCCGCCCCGCTGGGTCAGCCCACCACTGCGCTGCTCGTCGCACGGGCCCGGGGTCCGCGCTTCCGCAGCGTCGAGCTCGCCCACCTCGCCCGGCTCGCCGAGATCGCCGTGGGCACCGAGGTCCGTGCCGCCCGCGAGGTCCGCGTCCGGGCGGGTTGAGCGGCCCGCGATCCTCCTCGGCGACCTAGGCTGGTGCCGCCCTGGCCGACCGAGGGGGAGCGACGCGACGATGCCCTACCGGCTGTCCCCGCGCGACGCCTCGGTGCTCGCCCTCGACACGCCGACCGCGCCGCTGCACACCGGTGGGGTCAGCGTCTTCGCCCCCGGCCTCGGCTTCCAGGACGTCCACGACCGTCTCGCCGCGCGCCTCCACGAGGTCCCCCTCGCGCGCCGCAAGGTCGTCGATGTGCCGCTCGGCGCCGGCCCCCGCTGGGTCGACGACGACGACTTCGACCTCTCCTACCACCTGCGCCACGCCGCGCTGCCCCGACCGGGTGACGCCGCCCAGCTCGGCGAGGCCGTCAGCAGGCTCATCGCGCGGCCGCTCGACCGTGACAGGCCGCTCTGGGAGCTCTACGTCTTCGAAGGCCTCGAGGGCGGGCGCACGGCGGTCTTCCGCAAGGTGCACCTCGCGATGGCTGGCGCCCAGCACGCCGACCTCTTCGCGCTGCTGCTCGACGATGCACCCGACGTCGAAGGGCCACCGGACCCACCGCCCTGGCGCCCCGAGCCCGAGCCCGAGGCGGTCGAGCTCGCCTTCGAGGGGGTGCGTGAACGGGCCCGC
>SLNF01000254.1 GCA_007133145.1 Nitriliruptorales bacterium | reverse complement strand
CACCGACCGCGGCGAGGACGTGGCTCGGCCCGGCGGCGCCGGACTGGCACGCCGAGCCGGTCGAGACGGCGACGCCGGCGGCGTCGAGCGCGAGCAGCAGCGCCTCGCCGTCGACGCCCTCGACGGCGACGTGGAGGTTGTGGGGCAGCCGCGCGGTTGCGTGGCCGTTGCGGGCCACCCCGTCGACGGCGAGGAGGCGCGCGGCGAGGCGGTCCCGCCGGGCGGCGAGCCGCACGACGTCGTCGGGCAGGCGGCGGGCGGCGAGCGCCGCAGCCGCGCCACAGCCGACGATCCCCGCGGTGTGCAGCGTGCCCGAGCGCAGGCCCCGCTCCTGGCCGCCGCCGAGGCTCGTCGGCAGGCAGGTGACGTCGCGCCGCACGACGAGCACGCCCACGCCGGTCGGCCCGCCGAACTTGTGCGCCGAGAGCGCCGCGGCGGCGACCCCCCAGTCGTTGAGGGGCAGCTCCGCGCGGCCGAAGGCCTGGACGGCGTCGACGTGCAGGGGCACCCCGCGCGCGGTGAGGCTGGCGCCGATCGCGCCGATCGGCTGGATCGTGCCGAGCTCGTTGTTCGCGACCATGACGCTCGCGAGCACGGTGTCGGCCCGCACCGCGGCGAGGACGCGATCGGCGTCGACGACCCCGTCGGTCTCCGGTGGCACGACGGTGAGCGCGAAGCCCTCCCGCCCGGCGAGCCAACGCGCGGCGTCGAGGACGGCGTGGTGCTCGATCGCCGTCGTCACGACGTGGGCGCCTCGGCCCGCCTCCCTCGCGGCACGGGCGAGGCCGAGCACCGCGGCGTTGTCCGCCTCGGTGCCCCCGGAGGTGAACACCACGTCGAGTGGCGCGACGCCGAGGGCGGCGGCGACCTGCTCGCGCGCGGCCTCGACCGCAGCGCGGGCAGCCCGGCCGGCGGCGTGGGCGGAGGAGGGGTTGGCGGGACGACCGTCGAGCCAGGGGGCCATCGCCTCGGCGACCGCAGGATCGAGCGGGGTCGTCGCGGCGTGGTCGAGGTAGATCACCGGCTGGAGGGTAGCGCCGCCGCCGTGGGGTCTCCCGCCGCCCTCGACGGGACCCGCGCACCCCACCGGCCACCCGCTCATCCGCCCGGCCCGGCGCGCCGGTCAGAGCTCGTAGCTGTAGCCGAGCAGGGTCGCGCCCGGCTCGGGCGTCCAGTCGAGCTCACCGGCGCGGCGGAACCCGAGCGCCTCGTAGAGGCGCAGCGCCGCGGTCATCCAGACCGTCGAGTGCAGGACGACCCGCGCGCGGCCCTCCTGCCGTGCCCGTTCGAGGCAGGCGCGGGTGAGCGCGGCCCCGACGCCGCGGCCGTGCGCGGGCGGGTCGACGGCGAGGAAGCGCATGCCGGCGGCGTCGGGGTCGGTGAACTCCGCGCTCGCGCTGTCGGGGCCGGGCACGTAGGTCACCGATCCGAGGACCTCCCCGTCCTCGACGGCGACGAGGACGACGGCGTCGGCGCTGCGCCCCGCGACGTCCCGCAGGGCCTCGCGGTAGCCGTCGAGGGGCATCCCCGGGACCGACTCGTAGGCGGCGACGGTGAGCGCGCCGACGCGCGCGTGCTCGTGGTCGGCGACGGGTCGGATCTCCACGGCCGACAGCATAGGCTGCGGGGGCCGGCGGCCCCGGCGGCTCCCGCCCGGCGGGCGCCGGGCCGCGCTAGCCCGCGCGCTTGCGGACCTCCTCGATGAGCGGCGGGATGACCTTGTAGAGGTCACCGACGACGCCGAGGTCGGCGATGGAGAAGATCGGCGCCTCGGGGTCCTTGTTGATCGCGATGATGCGCTGGGAGGTCTGCATCCCCGCGCGGTGCTGGATCGCCCCGGAGACGCCCGCGCCGAGGTAGAGCTGCGGCGCCACGGTCTTGCCGGTCTGGCCGATCTGGTGCTGGTGGGGGTACCAGCCGGCGTCGGTGGCTGCGCGCGAGGCGCCGACCGCGGCGCCGAGCACGTCGGCGAGCTCCTCGATGAGCGCGAAGCCCTCGGCGTCACCGAGGCCGCGCCCGCCCGTGACGATCATCGACGCCTCGGTCATCTCCGGGCGCCCGCCGGTGGACTCCTCGACGACCTCGACGACGCGCGCGCGCGTCACGCGCTCATCGAAGGTGACGGCGAGCGGCACGACCTCGGCGGGGCTGCCGCCGACCTCCGAGGCGGCGACGGCGTTGGGCTTGAGGCCGTAGAAGGCCGGCAGGCCCGGACGCACCGCACAGCGCGACGTCATGTCCCCGCCGAAGATCTGCTTCGTCGCGACGAGCCCCTCACCCTCGCGGGCGAGGTCGCTGGCGTCGCCGACGACCCCCCCGCCGAGACGCACCGCGGCGCGGGCGACGACGTCGGAGGCGAAGGGCTCGGCCGGGTAGAGGACGGTGCTCGCGCCGGAGGCCTCGAGCGCCGCGAGCAGCGCGGCGGTCTTCGGCTCGGTGTCGTGGTCGTCGATCTCGGGGGCGTCGCAGACATAGGCGGTGGCGGCGCCGTAGGCGCCGACCTTCTCCGCCGCGTCCTCGGCGCCCGCGCCGAGTAGGAGGGCAGCGACGCTGTCACCGACGTCGCGGGCGGCGGTGAGCAACTGCGTGGCGACCTTCTTCGGGGCGGCTCCGTCGTGGTCGGTGAGCACGAGGATGTCGGTCATCGGGAGTCTCCTTCGCGTCTCGGCGGGGCCTAGAGGAGCTTCTGCTCGGCGAGCCAGTCGGCGATCGCCGTCGCGCCGGCCTGCCCCGAGCCGTCGTCCTCGACCTTCGCGCCGGCCTGCCGGGGCGGGCGTGGGGTGATCTCGAGGACCTGCGTGGCCGAACCGGCGTGGCCGACGGTGGCGGGGTCGACGCCGAGTGCCGCGAGGTCCTTGACCTCGAGCGGCTTCTTCTTCGCCGCCATGATCCCCTTGAAGGAGGGGTAGCGCGGCTCGTTGATCGCCTCGACGACGCTGACGACCGCCGGGGCGGAGGTCTCGACGGCGACGTGGCCGTTGGGGCTCTCCCGGTGGGCGACCAGCCGCTCGCCGTCGACCTCGAGGTACTTCGCGAAGGTCAGCGCGGGCAGGTCGAGGAGTTCGGCGAGCATCGCCGGCACGAGGGTCGTGCGCGCGTCGGAGGACTGGTTGCCCATGAGGACGAGGTCGAACTCCTCCCCGGCGAGCGCGGCGGCGAGCACGCGCGCGGTCGCGGCGGCGTCGGAGCCGGCGACGGCCTCGTCGGTGACCTGGATCGCCCCGTCGAGACCGTAGGACAGCGCCTTGCGGACCGTCTGCTGCGCCGACTCCGGCCCCATGCACAGGGCGATGACCTCGGTGCCCTCGACACGCTCCTTGAGCCGCATCGCCTCTTCGATGCCCCACTCGTCGTTGGCGTTGAGGATCGGGTCGGAGGCGTCGCGGTCCACCGTCCAGCCGGCCTGGTTCACCTTCTTCTCCGCGGCCGTGTCCGGCACGCGCTTGACGGGACAGATGATTCGCACGGCAGCCCTCCCGAGTGGTGACGGTCCAGCGTTGTTACCCAACAGTAACTTACGAGGTCCAGGTGTGCCAGGCCGGTACGCTGTCGCCGTGTACGCCCGGCGACACGACGAGGACCCGGCGCTCGACGCCGGCGACGGCCACCCCCTGCCGCTCACCGGCGAGCGGACGCTGCCGGGCCTGCCCGAGGAGCGCTACTGGTTCGAGCGCCACGTCGCCGGCTACACCCGGGCCTGCGGCCACCTCGCCCGTCATGCCGCCGGGGCACGGCGGCGCGTCCTCGACGCCGGCTGCGGGGAGGGCTACGGGCTGCGGCTGCTCGCCGCAGCCGGTCCCCCGCCGGCGGGCCACGAGGTCCTCGGCGTCGACCTCGCCACCGACGTCATCGCCCATGCCCGCCGCGCCTACCCCGAGGCGTCGGTGTGCGTCGCCGAGGTCTCCGCGCTGCCACTGGCCTCCGCCAGCGTCGACGTCATCGTCTCCTCGCAGGTCATCGAGCACGTCTGGGACATCGACGCCACCGTCGCCGAGGCCGCTCGCGTCCTCGTCCCCGGCGGGCTGCTCGTGGTGCTCACCCCCAACCGCCGGACCTTCAACCCCGGAGACCAGGGGCCGGTCAACCCCTTCCACCACCGCGAGCTCGACGCCGCCGAGCTCGCCGAGGCCCTCGCCGCGCACCTCGAGCTCGGCGGGGTCACCGGCATCGCTCACGGTCCGCGCCTCGCTGCGATCGAGCGTGAGCGCGACGTCGCCCTGCCCGTGGCACTGGCCATCGACGAGCCGTGGCCGCGGTGGCTCCGCGAGGTCGTCGCCGGCGTCGAGGCCGCCGACTTCGTCGACGTTGCGGCAGAGGGCAGCCTCGACCTCCTCGCCGTCGCGACGAAGCCGGGCACCACCGCGGGCCGCTGACACCCGCAGCGCCCGTCACCTGCACCCGGCGCCGGAAGGCGCGCCGGGGGCCGAGCGGCAGCAGCCGCGCGCCTCAGCCGTCGAGCGGGTCGCCGGGGATCGGCAGGGCGCGCCGGCGCAGGTCGAGCGCCTCGGCGGGGGTCATGCCGCGCGGCAGCCTGCTGCGCAGCACCCGTGCGGGCTGGCCGACGGCAATCGCGAATGCGGGGATCGGCCCCTTGACGACCGCCTGGCTGCCGATGACCGCGCCGGAGCCGATGTCGGCGCCGCGCAGGATCGACGCCTTCTCCCCCACCCAGACGTCCTCGCCGATGCGCACCGGGGTCGTCGCGATGCCCTGCTTGCGGATGGGGATGTCGAGATCGTCGACGCGGTGGTCGAAGTCGGCGATGTAGATCCAGTCCGACAGGAGGCTGTCGGCACCGATCTCGATGTCGAGGTAGCCGTTCACGACGTTGCGCGAGCCCATGACGACCTTCGCGCCGAGGCGGACGTGGCCCTCATGTGCCCGTAGGGAGTTCTCCGAGCCGATCCAGCACCACGGGCCGACGACGAGTCGTCCGCGCTGATGGTGGGCGACGAGCTCGACGCGCGAGCCGAGGAACGCCAACCCTTCGAAGTCGACGTGGGGGTGGCGTAGCCGGTGCCACGCGTAGCGGAGGTAGAGCGCGAGGTGCTCGGGGCTCAGCATGCGCCGCTCAACGGCGAAGCGCACCGCCCGGCGCCAACCCCAGCGGGGGTAGCGCGGCCGCGGCACCGGCCCGCGGCGGTCGGGGTCGTCGTCGGCGGCCAGCGCCTCGGCGCGCCGCAGCCCCTCGCGGGCGGT
>SLNF01000357.1 GCA_007133145.1 Nitriliruptorales bacterium | reverse complement strand
CGTTCCTGCTCGCGGCCCACGCCGGGTCCCCGCCGCTGCCGCTGGCGAAGGCCGCCTCGGGCGGCGAGCGCAGCCGCGTGGCCCTCGCGGTGCGTCTCGCCCTCGCGGTGGGGGAGAAGCTCGCGCGTCTGGCCCGCGGTCGGCAGGTCCTCTGCGTGACCCATCTCGCGCAGCTCGCCGCCCACGCGGACTGCCACCTCGTCGTCGACAAACGCGCCACGGAGGAGCGCGCCGTGGCGACGGTGCGTCGGGTCGAGGAGGGCGAGCGCGTCACCGAGCTCAGCCGCATGCTCTCGGGAGAGCCCGACAGCACCGCCGCGGGGACCCATGCCGCGGAGCTGCTCGCCTCCGCGCGGGCAACGCTCGCCGCACCGTCGTAGGGTGGCGGGCGCGGGCGCGGCGTGGTTGACTCGTCGCGGTCGCGCCATGCCGCGTCGTCGTCGTGCGGGAGTCCGTCGTGCCGTCCTCTGAGCTGCGCAGCCTCGGCGAGCTCGACCGCGGTCTGCAGATCGGCGAGGGGCGGTCCCGCGGGCGCACCCAGCGCAAGGGGATCACCGCGCGTCGGCGCCCACGCGTGCCCCGTTCCCTGCTCGCCGTGCTCGTCGTCGCCGCGGTCGCGGTCGTCTACGTCAACCTCACCGCTGGTGACCAGCTCGACGACTTCGCGCACCAGCCGCCCGTGCCGGCCTCCGCTGCCGAGCCGCCCGCTTCCGAGGGCGAGGGCGGCAGCGCCGAGGCGCGCCGCGACGGGGACCGTGCCGACCGTGGCGGCGGCCGGCAGCCCACGGTCTTCGCCACCGTCGACGGGCTCGCCCTTCGCGTGGCGAGCCCCGAGATCGAGGTCGCCTTCCTCGAGGCCAGGCGTGGGACCGCCCACCCGCTCGTGCCGGTCGGCGAGCTCGCCGCCAACGCCAACAGCGCGAAGTTCACCGCCGGGGAGGACACCGACGGCCCGCGCTACCACGTGCTTCCCTCCCTCGGCTACCCGTGGCCGGCGACGAGTGCGGCGGCCCTGCTGCTCGAGCCCGGGGCACCCGTCCATGCGCCCGTCGACGGTGAGGTCACCGAGGTCGCCCGCTACCCCATGGCCGGGGGCCACCTCGACGTCCGGGTGCGCGTCGTGCCCGACGACGACGGCGACGTCGCCGTGGAGTTGCGCCACCTCAGCGCCGTGACCGTCGAGCCGGGGGACCGCGTCGAGGCCGGGCGCAGCACCCTCGGCGTCGTGCGCGAGCACCTGCCCCGCCACCCCGCCGACGCGGTCGCCGGCGAGGACGGCGCACCGGTGCGCCTCGAGGTGCGCCCCGCGCGCGAGGTCGCACCGCCGGATCCCAACGCGCCGGCGGAGGAACCCGCGGGCTGAGCCCCGGTCGGGTGGGGCGGGCCCGCGCCCGGGGCGCTGCTAGGGTGAGCCCAGGCCGCGCCCCGTGGCGACACGGCCACGAGCGCCGGTCCCGCGGCCGCGTCGCGGCCGTCCCGGCCGACGACGACTCGGAGGAGCAGGACGCGTGGCCAAGCACATCCTCGTCACCGGCGGCGTGTCCTCCTCCCTCGGCAAGGGCATCACCGCCGCGTCGCTCGGCCGGTTGCTCAAGGCCCGGGGACTGTCGGTGACGATGCAGAAGCTCGACCCCTACGTCAACGTCGACCCCGGAACGATGAACCCGTTCGAGCACGGGGAGGTCTTCGTCACCGAGGACGGCGGCGAGACCGACCTCGACCTCGGCCACTACGAGCGCTTCATCGACGAGAGCCTGCACCAGGTCTCGAGCGTCTCGACGGGACAGATCTACCAGACGGTCATCGCCAAGGAGCGTCGCGGCGACTACCTCGGCAAGACCGTGCAGGTCATCCCCCACGTCACCGACGAGATCAAGCGGCGCATCCTCGCCCTCGGCAGCACCCCGGGGGCCGACGGCTCGCCGGTCGACGTCGTCATCACCGAGGTGGGTGGCACCGTCGGGGACATCGAGGGCCTGCCGTTCCTCGAGGCCATGCGCCAGCTGCGCTACGACGTCGGCCGGGAGAACATCTGCTACGTCCACTGCGCCCTCGTGCCGTTCATCGCCCCGACCGGCGAGCTCAAGACCAAGCCCGCGCAGCACTCCGTGCGCGAGCTGCGCTCGATCGGGATCCAGCCAGACGCCGTGGTCTGCCGCTCCGACCGGCCGCTGCCCGACGAGCTGAAGGCCAAGGTCGCGATGCTCTCCGACGTCGACGTCGACGGAGTCGTCTCCGCCCACGACGCCGAGAGCCTCTACGCCGTGCCGCTGCTGCTGCGGGAGGAGGGCCTCGACGCCTTCGTCGTGCGCCGCCTCGGACTCGATCCGGCCGTCGAGCCCGACCTCGCCGAGTGGACGGCGATGGTCGAACGCGCGCTCGCCCCCTCCGAGACCGTGCGCATCGCCCTCGTCGGCAAGTACACCTCGCTGCCCGACGCCTACCTCTCGGTCATCGAGGCCCTCGGGCATGCCGGCATCGCCCACGACGTCGAGGTCGAGATCGCCTGGGTCGCCGCCGACGAGCTCGCCGAGCCCGGCATCGCACGCCGGGCCCTCGCCGACGCCCACGGGGTGCTCGTGCCCGGCGGCTTCGGGGTCCGGGGGATCGACGGCAAGATCGCCGCAGCCCGCCACGCCCGCGAGCGCCACGTGCCCTACCTCGGCATCTGCCTCGGTCTCCAGGTCGCGGTCATCGAGTTCGCGCGCCACGTGCTCGGGCTGTCGGAGGCCAACTCGAGCGAGTTCGCCCCAGAGACCCCCGACGCCGTCGTCGACCTCATGCCCGACCAGCGAGAGGTCGCCGACCTCGGCGGGACGATGCGGCTGGGCACCTACCCCTGCCGGCTGCGCGAGGGCACCCGCGCCCAAGCCGCCTACGGGGAGGCGGTCATCTACGAGCGGCACCGCCACCGCTGGGAGGTCGCCAACCGCTACCGCCAGCAGCTCGAGAGCGCCGGGATGCTCATCGCCGGGGTCTCGCCCGACGAGCGCCTCGTCGAGGTCGTCGAGCTCGCCGACCATCCCTGGTTCGTCGCCGCGCAGTTCCACCCGGAGTTCCGCTCACGGCCCAACCGTCCCCAGCCGCTCTTCGCCGGCTTCGTCGGCGCGGCGAAGGCGCGCATGCTCGCCCAGGCCGGGCGCCTGCCGGCCCTCGAGGACGACCGCGCCTCGGCCTGAGGGCACCCGGCGGGCGGCGGCATGGACGCGACCGCGGCCGGGGTAGGGATGAGGCCGGGGCCGTCGCGCTCCGACCCGCGCGCGGCCCGCGAGGGCGAGGGTCGGACCCGGCGCCCCGACGAACGTGCCGCACACGCCCGACCAAGGAGCACGACGTGGCCGAGAGTTCTGCGATGGCGACCCTCGGGTCGCCACCTGCGCCCTTCCGCCTGCCCGACACCGAGGGCGGCGAGGTCGCCCTCGAGGACCTGCTCGACGCCCCGGCGATCCTCGTGATGTTCATCTGCAACCACTGCCCATTCGTCAAGCACGTCCGGGGCGAGCTCGCGCGACTGACCGAGGCCTACCAGCGCCGCGGTGTGGCGATCGTCGGCATCAACGCCAACGACGCTGAGCGCTACCCGGAGGACAGCCCCGAGGCGATGGCCGAGGAGGCCCGCCGCGTCGGCTACACCTTCCCCTATCTCCACGACGCCTCCCAGGAGGTCGCGAAGGCCTACCGCGCGGCCTGCACCCCCGACTTCTTCGTCTACGGTCCCGCCGCATCGCTGCCGGAAGGCGCCGAGGCCGCGGCGCAGGGGCACGTGCTCGTCTACCGGGGGCAGATGGACGGCTCCCGTCCGGGCAACGACGTCCCCGTCGACGGCGCCGACCTGCGCGCGGCCCTCGACGCCGTGCTCATCGGCCAGCCGGTCGCCGCCGGGCAGACCCCGTCGGTGGGCTGCTCGATCAAGTGGCGTCCCGGCAACGAACCGACGTAGCCGTGGCCGACTACGAGGTGGTCGCGAGCCGCCGCGTCTACGACGGGGTGCTCTCACGCGTCCGCGTCGACGCCCTCCGGGGCCTCGACGGGGCGACCTTCGAGCGCGAGATCGTCGAACACGTCGACGCCGTCGCCGTCGTGGCCGTCGACGGCGACGAGGTCGTGCTCGTCCGGCAGTACCGCCACCCCGTCGGCGCCGAGCTGCTCGAGTTGCCGGCAGGCATCTGCGACGTCGCCGGCGAGCCGCTCGAGGCCACCGCCGCGCGCGAGCTCGCCGAGGAGGTCGGCCTCGCCGCGGGGCGCCTGACCCCCCTGACGAGCATCCACAACTCCGCCGGCTGGACCGACGAGCACACGACGCTCTACCTCGGCGAGGACCTGCGGGCCGTCGACCCGCCCGAGGACTACGCGCCCGAGGGCGAGGAGGCCGACCTCGCCGTCGTGCGCCTGCCACTGGCGGAGGCGGTCCGGGCCGCGGCCAGCGGGGACCTCACCGACGCCAAGACCGTCGTGGGCCTGCTTGCCGCCGGGCACCGCCTCGCGGTGCGGTGAGGCCGTCGGGCCGCCCACGGCGCGTGATCATTATGTCAACCGTGGTGCTAGGCTCGGTATCGCCGACCCGAGGAGGGACGCCGTGGGCGCACTGCCGCGCTTCGCCGACCGCTACCTCGACCACCTCGCTGTCGAGCGCGGTCTGAGCGCGAACAGCCTCGCGGCCTACCGCCGCGACCTGCGCCTCTACGGCGCGTACCTCGAGGAGCGGACGATCACCGACCCCCGTGAGGCCACCCGCGAAGACCTCGCCGACTTCGTCGCCTGGCTGCGGGTGCGCCCGACCCCGCGCGGCGGTCGCTACGCGGCCTCGAGCATCGCCCGGGCGCTCGTGGCCGTGCGGGGGCTGCACCGCTTCCTCCTCGACGAGGGCCTGGCCGCCGACGACCCCTCCGGCGAGCTCGCCGGGCCGCGCCCGGGCCAGCGCCTGCCCAAGGCCCTCTCCGCCGTCGAGGTCGAGGCCCTGCTCGCTGCCCCCACCGGCGAGGATCCCGTGGCGCTGCGCGACCGGGTGCTGCTCGAGCTGCTCTACGCCACCGGTCTGCGGATCTCCGAGCTCGTCGCCCTCGACGTCGACGACGTCGATCTCGCCGGGCGCACCGCCCGCGCGGTGGGCAAGGGCGGGCGCGAGCGCGTCGTGCCGGTCGGGCGGGTCGCCGCCGAGGCGCTCGAGGCCTGGCTCGTGCGCGGGCGGCCCGCCCTCGCCCCGCGAGGGCCCGGGTTGCTGGTCAACCAGCGCGG
>SLNF01000230.1 GCA_007133145.1 Nitriliruptorales bacterium | reverse complement strand
TCGCAGGACGCCCTCGACCTCGCCTGGGTCACCCCCGAGGAGGCCGTGAGCGACGGGGTGGTGGGAGAGATGTCCGGCGGGCAGGACCGCGTCGTGCGTCTCGCGCTCGCCCACGCCGGCTGCCTACGATGAGCGGCGACGTCGCGGCGACCTCGCGATCGGGGTCCGCCCGCTGCAGGCCCGCCGACCGGAGCGGCTGACGATGACCCAGGTGGCCTCCCAGCCCGGGCCGATCGGGGACGTCACCTGCGTCGAGGGCGAGACCTTCTGCATCTCCGGGCACAGCGGCCAGGTGCGGCGCGGCTCCGAGCAGGGCCTCTACATCCGCGACCTCCGGGTGCTCAACCACCTCACCGTCACCCTCGACGGAGGCGAGCCCCTCGTCCTGCGGGGACACACCGTCGGCGGCAACGCGGCGCGCTTCACCGCCTGCCGTTCGCCGGGCACCGGCGACGAGCCCGACCCCACGCTGCTGCTCGACCGGCGCCGCGTCGTGTCGACGTCGCTGTGGGAGGCACTGCGCCTCAGGAACTTCGGGACGACGCCGCTCACCGTCGACCTCGCGATCGAGGTCGACTGCGACTTCGCCTCGGTCTTCGAGGTCAAGCACGCCCAGTCGACCCGACAGGCGCGCTGCGAGGGGATGGGTCGCGACCTGCGCTTCGCCCGCGGGGACCTCGCGACCATCGTGCGCCTGGGGCGCCGGCCCGACGACGTCGACGAGCGGCACGGCCTGTGGCACTGGAGGATCGCGCTCGAGCCCCGCGACGAGTGGATCGTCGACCTGCAGGTGGGCTTCTCCGACAGCGTCGACAGCACATGGCCGAGGCATACCTGGGACGACGCCGGTGTCGAGCCGCAGCCACCGTCGGTGGCCTGGCGCACGCCGCGCGTGGACTGCACCGAGGCCGACCTCCCCGACCTCGTCGAGCAGAGCGTCGCAGACCTCGGCTCCCTGCTCGTCGAGGACCCCGAGGCCCCCGGTGACCACTTCTTCGCGGCCGGCAGCCCGTGGTACCTCACCCTCTTCGGCCGCGACGCGCTGTGGGCTGCGTCGATGGCTCTGCCACTGGGACTCGAGGTGCCGGGGGGGACCTTGCGGGCGCTGGCGCGACGCCAGGGCCGCGCCCACGATCCCGAGACCGAGGAAGCGCCCGGCAAGATCATCCACGAGGTCCGTCACGGCGGCCTCGTCGAGAGCAGCGTGCTGCCCCCGCTGTACTGGGGGACGCTCGACGCGACGCCGCTCTTCGTCACCCTCGTGCACGAGGCATGGTGCTGGGGCCTGCCCGACGACGAGGTCACGGACCTGCTGCCCGCGGTCGAGGCGGCGCTGACGTGGATGGAGCGCGACGGCGACGCCGACGGCGACGGCTTCCTCGAGTACCGCCAGGCCGGCCAGCGGGGCCTCGCCAACCAGGGCTGGAAGGACTCCGTCGACGGCGTGCAGTTCGCCGATGGACGCCTCGCCGAGCCGCCGATCGCCCTGTGCGAGGTCCAGGGGTACGCCCACGAGGCCGCACGGCGGGGAGCGGCGCTGCTCGAGGGCTTCGGCCGTCCCGGCGCGGAGCACTGGCGTGCGTGGGCCGCCGCCCTCAAGGCGCGCTTCCGGTCGGCCTTCTGGATCGACGACGACGAGGGCGGCTATCCCGCCGTCGCGCTCGACGGCGACAAGCAACGAGTCGACGGCCTCGCGTCGAACATGGGGCATCTCCCCGGCACCGGCATCCTCTCCCCCGCCGACTGCGCTGCGGTGGCACGCCACCTCACGCGGCCCGACATGGCGACCGGCTGGGGGCTGCGGACCCTCACCGCCTACTCCCCCCGCTTCAACCCGCTCTCCTACCACGGGGGCTCGGTGTGGCCGCACGACACCGCGATCGCGGCGGCCAACCTCGCCGCCGCGGGGCAGGTCGACGCAGCCGCCGTGCTCTTGCGCAGCCTCGTCGAGGTCGCCGGCCACTTCGACATGCGCCTGCCGGAGCTCTTCGGCGGCGAGCAGCGACGGCGCTGGCTCGAGCCGCTGCCGTACCCGGCGGCCTGCCGCCCCCAGGCCTGGGCGGCCGGCGCGGTGCTCCTGCTGCTGCGCGCCGCCCTCGGCATCCACCCCGACCTGCCCAACGGCCGCCTCGCGCTGTGTCCCCTGTGGCCACCGCCGTACCGACGCCTCACCGTCGAGGGGCTGCGCCTCGGCGGCGGCACCTTGAGCCTGACCGTCGATGCCGAGGACGGTGTCGAGGTGCACGAGAGCCCACCGGGCATGAGGGTCGACGCTTGCTGGGAGGACGCCGAGCGGGCGCAGCGGCTGCGTCGCCCCTGGTGGTGACCGGCCCCCAACGGGGCGCAGCCGGCAGCGGCAGCGGTGGGTCAGTGGGCGAGCAACCGCCCGTCCGCAGCGGTCGGGGGCGCCTCGAGCACACGACGGTAGAGGTCGAGGTGCTCCTCGACCATCCGGCGCGCGGAGAACGGCCCTTCGACGGCCGCGCGGCAGCGTGCCCGGTCGATCTCGTCGAGCCGTCCGAGCGCCGCGACCATGGCCGCCTCGTCGGCGCACACGAAGCCGGTGAGGCCATGCTCGACGATCTCCGGCGCGGCACCCTCGGCGAAGGTGAGCACCGGCGTGCCGGCGGCGAGCGCTTCGATCATCACGAGCCCGAACGGCTCGGGCCAGCGAATGGGGTTGAGCAGCGCGGCGGCCCCGGCGAGGAGGGCGGCCTTGTCCTCGCCACCGACCTCCCCGACGAATTCGACGCCGCCGCCGAGCAGTGGGCGCACCTCGTTGCGGAAGCACGCGACCTCGCCTGGCTCTCGCACCCGCGCGGCGACCTTGAGCGGCCAGCCCGCGGCCCGGGCGACCTCGCAGGCCCGCCGGGGGCCCTTGTCGGGGGTCATGCGGCCGAGGAACAGCAGGTAGCCGCCGTCGCCGCCTCCCAGCGGGATCTCCGCGGGGTCGATGCCGTGGTGGATCACCGCAGCGATCGGGACGTCACCGGCGCACGCCGCCTGCGCGCGCGAGATCGCCACGACCCACGCCGAGCGGGCGGTGAGGCGGTAGAGGTCGCGCATCTCCTCGTCGAAGGGCAGGTGGGCGGTGGTCACCACCGGGAGGCACCCCAGGCGCGCCGCGTAGATCGGGCCGAGCAGGGTGTGGTCGTGCACGATGTCGCGGTCGGCGAGGGCCTCGTAGCCGCGCGCGACGTGACGCTGCTCGACGACGGCCTGGCCCATCCGCGCCTGCTCGGCGCGCGGGAGGTGCGCGCGACGGGGGACGGGGCAGGTGGCGTCCCCCGTCGTGAAGAGCACGACGTCGTGCCCTGCGGCAAGCAGGCCCCGGGCGAGGCGATCGACGACCCCCTCGGTGCCGCCGTACCGCGTTGGTGGCACGGGGAGCCATGGCGGCGCGAGCAGTCCGATGCGCATGGGCCGGTCCGTCTCGTGCGTCGAGGGGCGCCCCGAGTCGGGGCAGGGCCACCCCCCTCGCTCATCGTACGCCGACCTCGGACGCGGAGGCCATGAGGAATCGGACCCCGCACGACGATCGCCGCTGCCGGCCGGGCCCGCCAGGGCAAGGGGCCGCCGAGCCAAGGGACCGCGCCTGGACAGCCGGGCGGTACCGCGGCGAGGATGCAGGCCAACCGTCGACCGAGGAGCCCACCATGGCCACCAGCCCGCACGCCGGCGCCCCCGCCGACCCGTCGATCCTCGTCGACGTCGACGCCCTGCTCGGTGCCTACCGCGACGTCGCGCCGGACCCGACCGATCCCGCACAGGCCATCGCCTTCGGGACCTCGGGGCACCGCGGAAGCTCGCTCGCCGGCAGCTTCAACGAGGCTCACGTCCTCGCGATGGCCGAGGCGACGTGCCGCTACCGCGAGGCCGAGGGCATCGCGGGCCCGCTGTTCCTCGGCGCCGACACCCACGCCCTGTCCGAGCCCGCACGGCGCACGACGCTCGAGGTCCTCACCGCCCGCGGCATCGACGTCCGCATCGACGCGGTGGGCAGCGCGACGCCGACGCCGGTCGTGAGCCACGCGATCCTCACCCACAACGCCAGCGAGGGCGCACGCGCCGACGGCATCGTCATCACGCCGTCGCACAACCCGCCCGAGGACGGCGGCTTCAAGTACAACCCGCCGCACGGTGGACCGGCCGGCACCGACGTCACCGGCTGGATCCAGGACGAGGCCAACCGCATCCTCGCCTCGGGGCTCGAGGGCGTGGTCCGCCGTCCCGTCGACGACGCCCTCGACGCGGCCACGCCGCACGACTACCTCGGCGCCTACGTCGACGACCTCGGCAGCGTCGTCGACCTCGACGCGATCCGCTCGGCGGGTCTGCGCCTGGCCGCCGACCCGCTCGGCGGCGCGACGGTCGACTACTGGTCGGCGATCGCCGAGCGCTGCGACCTCGACCTCGAGGTCGTCGGCGGCGGCGTCGACCCCCAGTTCGGCTTCATGCGTCGCGACCACGACGGCAAGCTGCGCATGGACTGCTCCTCGCCCTACGCGATGGGCGGGCTCGTCGAGCTTGCCGACCGCTACGACGTCGCCTTCGGCAACGACCCCGACGGCGACCGCCACGGCATCGTGACCCCCGCAGGCCTCATGAACCCCAACCACTACCTCGCCGTGGCCGTCGACTACCTCTTCGGCGGGGCACGCTCATGGCCGGACTCGACGGCGATCGGCAAGACCCTCGTGTCGAGTGCGATGCTCGACCGGGTCGCCGAGGCGCTGGGGCGCCGACTGCTCGAGGTGCCGGTGGGCTTCAAGTGGTTCGTGCCCGGGCTGCTCGACGGCTCGCTCGGCTTCGGCGGCGAGGAGAGCGCCGGCGGGTCGTTCCTCCGCCGCGACGGCGGGGTCTGGTCGACCGACAAGGACGGGATGATCCTCTGCCTGCTCGCCGCCGAGCTCACCGCGGTGACGGGGGAGAACCCCGCCGAGCGCTACCAGGGCCTCACCGAGCGCTTCGGCGCCCCGGTCTACACCCGCGTCGACGCCGCCGCCTCACGCGAGGAGAAGGCGCGGCTCGCGGCGCTCTCCCCCGAGCAGGTCACCGCCGACAGCCTCGCCGGTGAGCCGATCACCGAGATCCTCACGCGCGCACCGGCCAACGACGCGCCCATCGGCGGCCTCAAGGTCGTGACCGCCGGCGGCTGGTTCGCCGCTCGCCCCTCGGGCACCGAGGACGTCTACAAGATCTACGCCGAGAGCTTCCACGACGCCGCGCACCTCGACCGCATCC
>SLNF01000318.1 GCA_007133145.1 Nitriliruptorales bacterium | reverse complement strand
TCAACGTCGGCTGTGGCCCCGGCGCCCGCGCGGCGCTGCACGCCCACCGCGCCCGCGTCATCGGCGTCGAGCCGCGCCCCGAGCTCGCCGCCGCGGCACGGCAGGCCGGGCTCGAGGTCATCGAGGAGCCCTGGCCCGAGGCCGGGGCGCGGGCGCCGGTCGCCGACGTCGTGCTGTGCACGCAGGTGCTCTACGACGTCGCCGACCTCGTGACCTTCACGGCCGCGCTCACGACCCACGCCCGCGAGGTCGTCGTCGTCGAGCTCGGCGCGGAGCATCCCTGGGCCCGACTCGGTCCGCTCTTCACCCACTTCCACGGCCTCTCGTTGCCCGACGGGCCATCCTCCGAGGACGCCGTCGAGGTGATCGTCGACGCGCTCGGCGTGGTCTTGGCCCAGCAGCGCTGGCAGCGCCCGGGCAACCGCTACCCCGACCTCGCCACGCTCGTCGCCCACCGACGCCGCCAGCTCTGCCTGCCCGCCTCCCGCGACGGTGAGGTCGCCGAGGCCCTCGAGGGCAGCTACGACGTGGCCGCTGACGGGACGGTGGCCCTCGAGCCGCGCGAGGTCGTCACCCTGCGCTGGCCCGGCGCGGCGTGAACGAGGAGGAGCTGCGCCGCCTGCTCGACGAGGAGCGCGCCGGGCAGGCCGCCCGTGACCGTGCCCGTGCGCGCCGGCTGCGCGAGCAGGCCGCCGAGGAGGGCACGCTCGTCGGCGCGCTGCGGCGGCTCGCCGACCAGCGGCTGCCCGTCGCCGTCCACACCATCGCCGGCGCCTCGCACCAGGGCGTGCTCGTCGGCGTCGGCGCCGACTACTGCGCCCTGCGCACCCCCTCGGGTGGGCCGCGCTACCTCGCGCTCGCGGCGGTCGCCTCGGTGCGCCCCGCCGCCGAGGCGACCGGAGTGCACGCCGAGGGCGCCGGCGAGGCCGACCCCGGGCCCCACCCGGCACCGACGCTCGCGGAGATGCTCGGCCGCCTCGCCCCGGAGCGGCCGGAGGTCACCTTGCGGACCGGCACCGACCCCGACAGGCTGCACGGGGTGCTGCGCAGCGTCGGCGTCGACGTCTGCGAGGTCGACCTCGTCGGCCTGCCCGGCCGCGCGGTCGTGAGCCTCGCCGCGGTCAGCGAGGTCGTCGTCGACGCGGGCGCCTGAGCGCCCCTACCGAGGGAGGGCAGAGCCATGACGGGCACGCCGACGACCGGGCACCGTGCCGTGCCGCTCGGGGAGGGCGACGTCGACGCCGCGGCGGGGGTCATCGGCCGCGCCTTCCGCGACGACGCGCTCACCCGCGCGCTCGTCCCCGACGTCGACCGCCGCCTCGCCCTCGCCGAGGTCCTCGGTCGGCGCTACGTGCGCGAGGCGCTGCCCTACGGCCACGCGTTCGGCGTGCGCGAGGGCGGGGCGCTCCTCGGGGTCGCGCTGTGGTACCCGCCCGGCGTCGACCCCGCCTCGCTCGCCGCGGTGGCCGGCATGCTGCCGTCGCTCGCCCGCATGGCCCCGACGGTGGCGGGCATGGCCCCGAGGCTGGCCTCGCGGCTCCTGCGCTCGCCCTCGGCCCCCCTCGAGCTCGGGCTGCGCCGGCGCAAGGCCGTCGCCGAGGCCAGCGCCGGGCCGGCCTGGTACCTCGCCTACCTCGCCACCGACCCGGCCGCGCAGGGTCGCGGCGTGGCCCGGACGCTGCTCTCCTCGATGCTCGACCGCTGCGACGACGCCGGGCAGGCGATCTGGCTCGAGACCACCGACCCGGTCAACCCGCCGATCTACGAGCGCTTCGGGTTCATCACCGTCGCGCGGCTCGATGGCGGGGCGCTCCTGCCGGGCTTCTGGGTCATGCGGCGCGAGGCGCAGGACCCGACGGCGGGGTGACCCCGCGTCGCCGGGCGTGCAGGCCGGCAGGCCGGCACGGCAGGCCGGGCCGGGCGGCAGGCGCCCGGACGCCGACGGCGCCGCTCAGTCCTCGTCGCCGCGCTGCGCCGGCTCCGGGTAGAGGTGCCCGAGGGAGCCGGGCTCGACCCGGCTGGCCTCGATGAAGGCCCCGACGTCGTCCTCCTGGAGCCGGATGACACGGCCGAACTTGTAGGCCGGCAAGCGCCCCTCGTCGATGAGGCGGTAGAGCGTGCGCGAGGTGATGCCGAGCCGGCGCGCGGCCTCTGCGGTGCTGAGCCAGGTGATCTCTTGTTCTGCCATAGGACATCAACATACATCGTGTCGCCCACAGTGTCGACGATTTTCGCTTGTCGTGGACCGCGGTCGCGGCTACCGTCAGCGACCCGCAAGTGACGGGGGACGCGGGGGCGGAGGCTGGCGACGATCGAGCGCACGACGGGGGGCACGACGGGCGGTGAGACGCCCGGGCGTGTCGGCGACACGGCACGACCGCTGCGTCGGCGGCGGAGGCTGCCCGGCAGCCGCGCGGTCGTCGGGGGCTTCCTCGTCGCCGCGGCCGCCGTCGCCGTCTTCGCCGCCTACCTCGACGCCGCGGGCGGGCCCGACGGCGCGTGGGTCGTGGCCTCGGGTGAGATCGCCGCCGGCGAGCCCCTCGAGCTCGGCGACCTGGCCGTGGCGGCGATCGATCTCCCGCCCGAGCTCGCCGGCCGCGCCTTCGACGACCCCGACGCCCTCGTCGGCGCGGTCGCGCTCGCCCCGCTCTCGCGCTATGACCTCGTGCTCGCGAGCCACGTCGCCGAGGGCCGTGGCGCGGTCGACCACGAGGAGCTCTCCTTCGCCATCGACGCCTCCCGTGCAGTCGGCGGGGCGCTGCGCCGCGGCGACCGCGTCGACGTCGTCGCCGCCTACCGCGACGGCGACGGGCTCGCCGAGGTCATCGCCACCGACGTCGAGGTGCTCGACACCGGCGAGGCCGACACGACGATCGGCACGGCAGGCGACCTCACGCTCACCGTCGGCGTCGTCGACCGCGCGGCGGTCCTCGCGATCGCCCACGCCGTGGCCAACGCCGAGCTGCTCGTCGTGCGCACGACCGGGCGCGAGCCCGACGAGGCCGCGCCGACCCGCTTCCGTCCGAACCTCGACGACGACCCGGCGGACGCCGGCGGGCAGGACGCTGCCGCGGGCGGGCAGGACGATGGCCAGCCCGGGGAGGACGGCAGTGCGGGCGGGCAGGACGGGGCCGCGGCGCCCGACCCGGGGGAGCCGGCCGGCTGATGGCCCGCGACCGCTTCGTCCTCGCCGGCCTCGCGCGGGCGCGCGCGACGTGGTTCCGCGACGTCGCGGCGTGGAGCATGCAGGCCTCCCTGCCGGCGGAGTTCTCGAAGTGCGTCTCCGCCGAGGAGCTGCGGGCGCTGCTCGCGAGCGGGCGTCCCTTCAGCGCCGTGCTCCTCGACGCCGGCCTGCCGGCCACCGACCGCGATCTCCTTGCTGCGGTGCGTGACGCCGGGGCGGCGCCGATCGTCGTCGACGCCGCGGGGGTCAGCCGCGGCTGGCGTGAGCTCGGCGCCGTCGCGGTCCTGCCCGCGACCTTCGCGCGCGCCGAGCTCCTCGACGTCCTCGGGGCCTACGCGACGCTCGTGCCCGCCGAGGACCGCACCCCCACCGAGACCGACGCGTCGGGCGACGTCGCGGCGGCCGAGGCGCCGCTCGCGCTCGTCTGCGGCCCCGGTGGCACCGGCGCCTCGGTGAGCGCGATCGCGCTCGCCCAGGGGCTCGCCGCCGACGAGGGCGCCCTCGGCCCCGTGCTGCTCGCCGACCTCTGCCGCCACGCCGAGCAGGCGATGCTCCACGACGCCCGCGACGTCGCCCCAGGCGTGCAGGAGCTCGTCGAGCTCCACCGTGGGGGGCGTCCCGGTCGCCGGGAGGTCCACGCGCAGACCTTCCGGGTGCTCGAGCGGGGCTACCACCTCCTGCTCGGCCTGCGCCGCGCGCGCCACTGGCCCTCGATCCGGCCCCGGGCCTTCGCTGCCGCGCTCGGCTCCCTGCGGCGCGACTTCGGCGTCGTCGTCTGCGACACCGACGCCGACTTCGAGGGCGAGGCCGACGGCGGCTCGCTCGACGTCGAGGAGCGCAACACCATGGCCCGGGCCGCCGCGGCGAACGCCGCCGTGGCCTTCGCGGTCGGACGGGGCGACCTCAAGGGCCTGCACGCGCTCGCCCGCGTCGTCACCGACCTGCGCGAGGCCGGGGGGCCCTCCTCGAGGATCGTGCCGGTGCTGTCGGCCGCGCCGCGCAGCCCGAAGGCGCGCGCCGGGCTCGCCCGCGCGCTCGGCGACCTCACCGACGGCGGCTGTGCGACCTCCCCGGTGTTCCTGCCCCGCCGGCGCGTCGAGCAGGCCCTCCTCGACGGCGTCGCGCTCCCGGCGCCCCTGCCGGCGACCCTTGCCGGCGCGTTCACCGCGGCGCTCGCCGCCGTCCCCGCCGAGCCTGCCCCCACGAGCGAGGTGCCCGAGCGCGTCGAGCCCGGCTCGCTCGGCGCGTGGTCGGGCTCGCTCGAGCCCTAGACCCCCGAGGAAGGAGTGCCGCGTGGCCGCCGAGGAGCTCTCCCCGCTCGTCGAGATCGAGGAGGAGGTCCAACAGCGCGCGAAGCGCCTCGAGCTCGACCTCGCCGCCGAGGGCGCAGAGGCGCAGCTGCGCCGCCTCGTCGACGAGGCCGTCCACCGTTGGACCGAGGGCTACAAGCGCGGCCTGCGTGCCTTCGACCTCGCCGATCCCGAGGTCGTCGCGAACCGGGCGCTGCGCAACCTCGCCGGCTACGGCCCGCTCGAGCCGCTGCTCGCCGACGACGACGTCTGGGAGGTGATGATCAACGCCCCCGACCAGATCTTCGTCAAGCGCCACCGCGGGCTCAGCGGCTACCACGACGAGGTCTTCCACGACGACGACCACGTCGTCCGCACGCTCACGAAGATCCTCGACGACGCCTCGACGGCGCACCGCAAGCTCGACCCCGCCGAGGGGCTGCAGGACGCCCAGCTCGACAACGGCGCCCGCCTGCACATCGTCCACCGCGACGTCGGCCGGGACGGCCACCTCGTCGTGAACATCCGCAAGTTCACCGGCGTGGCCTTCCGCACCCTGCCCGAGCTCGTCGACCGCGAGATGCTCAGCCCCGAGGCCGCGGCGTTCCTGCGGGCCTGCGTGCAGGCACGGCTGTCGATGGTCTTCTCCGGCGCGCCCGGCAGCGGCAAGACGACGCTGCTGTCCTGCTGCGCCGCCGAGCTCGACCCGACCCTGCGCGTCGTCATCGCCGAGGAGGTCTTCGAGGCCGACATCCCGCTGCCCAACGTCGCGTCGATGCAGACCCGCGCGGCGCGGCCCGACCGCC
>SLNF01000246.1 GCA_007133145.1 Nitriliruptorales bacterium | reverse complement strand
CGCTCGAGCTCGGCGCGGAAGCCCTCCGGGCTGCGGTCGTAGACGCTCTGGGGGTCCTCGACGACGCGGTGGTACATGAGCACCGGGATCATGCCGAGCTCGTTCGCGCCGACCTCGGCGGGATCGGGCGGCCGCTCGTCCTCGGCTTCCTCGGCAGGCCCGTCCCCCGCAGTCACCGGTCCTTCGGGGGGGTCCGCGCCGTCGGGCATCGGCTCGGGGGCGTCGGCTGACGGCACGTCCCCGGCGGCGCCGGGGTCGGCGTCGGAGGGCTGCCCAGCGCAGGCGGCCAGCAGCCCGACGAGCAGCACGAGCAGCAGGAGGAGGCGACGCAACAGGGTGGCTCCTCGATGACGGGGGTGGCGGGCAGCCGAGCCGGAGCGCGCCCCGGTCGCGGCACGCTCAAGCGTAGGGGCCGGCGGCCTGTCCGAGCCCGGCCGGAAGGCCGAGCGGCGGACGCGCGCCGGGCGCGACACTGCGGTTGGCTCGCGACCCCACCCACCGCCGCAGAGGACCCCGCCGCATGCCCGACGCCGCCCGTCCCCGCTCCCGGCTGTTGCTCGTCGGCCTCGGCCTCCTGCTCATCGGCGCGCTCGGCGGCGGCGTCGGCCTCTTCATCGCCGCGACCGCCGAGCCCTGCCTCGAGGTCGACGGCCCCGCCGAGGGCGCGCTGCTCGGCGCCGACGACGTCGCCGACGGGGCGATCGTCTTCCACGCCGACGAGGACGCCGTGCGGGGCCTCACGGTCACCGTCGTCGGCGAGGGCGAGGTCACCGACGCGCTCGAGCCCCACGACGACGGGCGACAGCTGCCGCTCGCGGCCCTCGACGACGGCGAGGTCGAGATCGTCGCGCGTCTGTCCTGCGCGTTCTCCCCCGACACGACCCGGCTGACGTTCACCGTCGACACCGTGCCGCCGGCGATCGACCTCGACGACGTCGACGGCCCGCTCGTCGGCGACGAGCCCCTCGAGGTGACCGGACGCGTCGACGATCCCGACGCCGAGGTCAGCGCCGACGCCGGCACCGTCGAGCAGGACGGCGAGACGTTCACGCTCACCGTGCCCGCCCCCGTCGAGGGGCCGGTCACCGTCACCGCCGTCGACGCCGCTGGCAACACGAGCGAGGTCGTCGTCGGGCCCATCGCCTCGGTGCCCTCGCGCGTGACCGTCTCGCCGGTGCGCGCGGTCCACGTCTCCTTCTGGGGGTGGGTGACCGGCGCGCTGCGCGACCCCGTGCTCGCGATGGCCGAGGACGGCCTCATCAACGCCGTGCAGCTCGACCTCAAGGACGAGTCGGGCGTCGTCGGCTACGACAGCGAGGTCGAGCGGGCCCACGAGATCGACGCGGTCGAGCCGATCTACGACCTCGACGAGGCCGTCGCCGAGCTCCACGACCTCGGCCTCGCGGTCATCGGCCGCATCGTCGCCTTCCGCGACCCGGTCCTCGCCGCGCACGCGTGGGAGCACGACGAGCGTGAGCAGGTCATCCAGACCGCCGAGGGGGAGGCCTACGGTGGCTACGGCGGCTTCACGAACTTCGCCGACCCCGACGTCGTCGACTACCACGTCGCGCTCGCCGTCGAGGCCGCCCGCGCCGGCGTCGACGACATCCTCTGGGATTACGTCCGGCGCCCCGACGGTGACGTGGAGGGCTTCCGCTTCCCCGGCCTCGAAGGGAGCCCCGAGGAGGCCGTCGTCGACTTCGTCGCCGAGGCCGACGCCGCCCTCGCACCCTACGGCGTGGCCCACGGCGCGTCGGTCTACGGCATCGCCGTCGACCGGCCCACGCAGATCGCGCAGGACATCGCCGGCCTCGCGGAGCACACCGACTACCTCGCCCCGATGGTCTACCCCTCGCATTGGGGGCCGGGCGAGTACGACGTCGCGAGCCCGATCGACGAGCCCTACGAGATCGTCGCGGCCTCCCTCGCCGACTTCGTCGCGCTCACCGACGGGTTGCGCGCGCGGATCGTCCCCTGGCTGCAGGACTTCTCGATCGGCGGGGTCACCTACGACGCCGGGAAGGTCCGCGCTCAGATCGAGGCGACGTACGACGTCGGCCTCGAGGAGTGGCTGCTCTGGTCACCCGGCGTGCGCTACACGCCTGAAGCGATCGACCCACTGGACTGAGCCGCCCACGGTCGTGGCGAGGGACGGTCCCGGCGGGGGTTGGCGGCAGGCCCCAGCGCACGGGCTCTCGAGCCGGCGCGCCCTCGTCGGCGCACCGCTGGGCCGCCGGCCTCAGCTCGACAGGGTCTCGGTGCCCTCGAGCAGCGCGTGGACCTCGGCCGAGCGGTAGCGACGGTGCCCGCCGAGGGTCCTGATCGAGGAGAGCTTGCCGGCCTTCGCCCACCGCGTCACCGTCTTGGGATCGACGCGGAAGAGCTTGGCGACCTCCGAAGGGGTGAGAAGCTCGTCGTCCCGACGGTCTACGAACTCACCATTCTGCATGGCCTCATACCTCTCTCCCCCCGTCGTCGTTGACGTCCAGCCTCCCGGCCGACCGCGACGTTCACCGTCGCGATCATCTCCGTGTGACAAAGCATACCTGGTATGGAGGAGCAATGCGAAGGATGTGCTTTGAGCGCACCTCCGACGTACCGCCGGAAGTAGACGTTTTCTCGTGGCATTTGTCAAGAACGTGGCCCGCCCTCCAGACTGATCCTCCTGCGCAACACCGCGCAGCGGGGTTGCCCGGCCGGATCTCCACCGAGGGCCCCCCTGTGATGATCACGCTCTACGATGCGCTGCAGTGAGCGACGACACGCGCCGACGGTGCGGCGCGAGACGCAGGAGGCGACGGCGATGGCGGGTCCGTTCAGCATGCTCGACGGCCACGAGCAGGTGCTCTTCGGTGCGGACGAGGAGACGGGCCTGCGCTGCATCATCGCGCTGCACAGCACCGTGCTCGGCCCCGGGGTCGGCGGCACGCGCTGCCATGACTACGCCTCCGAGGAGGAGGCGCTCGCCGACGTCCTGCGTCTGTCGGAGGCGATGACGCTCAAGGCCGCGGTGGCTGGCCTCGACGCCGGTGGGGGCAAGGCGGTGATCTGGGGCGACCCGGCCACGGCGAAGAGCGAGGCGGCCCTGCGCGCCTACGGGCGGATGATCGACAGCCTCGGGGGGCGCTACGTCACCGCCTGCGACGTCGGCACGACACCCGCCGACATGGGCATCATCAAGCGCGAGACCCGCTGGGTCACCGGCGCCGAGCCCGAGGAGGGCGGCTCGGGGGACTCAGGGGTGACCACCGCGGTGGGCACCTACGCCGGCCTTCGCGCCTGCGCGGCCGCGCTGCCGGGCAGCCCCGACCTCGCCAGCCTCCACGTCGCGATCGAGGGCGTGGGCAAGGTCGGCCGGCGCCTCGCCGAGCGACTCGCCGCCGACGGCGCGAAGCTCACCGTCGCCGACGTCGACGACGAGGCGACCGCGGTGTGCGCCGAGCGCTTCGGGGCCGACGTCGTTGACCCAGGCGACATCCACGCCGTCGACTGCGACGTGCTCAGCCCCAACGCCCTGAGCGCGACGGTCTCGGAGGCCAGCCTGCCGGCGCTGTCGTGCAGGGTGGTCGCCGGCGCGGCGAACAACCAGCTCGCCTCCCCCGAGCTCGCCGAGGCCCTCGCCGACGCCGGGATCCTCTACGCCCCGGACTTCGTCATCAACGCCGGTGGGGTCATCCAGGTCGTCGACGAGCTCCACCCCCGCGGGTACTCCCAGGCGCGCGCGACCCGCCTCGCCGAGGGCATCGAGTGGCGACTCACCGAGGTCTTCCGGGTCGCGCGCGAGGAAGGCATCACGACGCTGACCGCCGCCGAGCGCGTCGCGCGCCGTCGGATCGAGGCCGTCGGCGGGGTCGGGCGGATCCGCAGGCCCGTCGGACGCTAGCCCGCCCGCTCCGCTCAGCCCGCCGACCCCAGACCGGCGAGCCGCACCCCGCGGCCCTCGACGACCTGGCCGCAGCGCCACGCGTCGACCCCGCGCGCACGCAGCAGCGCGACGGCCTCCTGGGCGTCCTCGACGAGGGCGAGCATCCCCGCGCCCATGTTGAAGACCCGCCACATCTCCGCCTCGTCGACCCCACCGGCGCGCTGGAGGACGTCGAAGACGTCGGGGACGCTGAAGGTGCCGACGTCGACGACGGCGCCGAGCCCCTCGGGCAGGCAGCGCGCGAGGTTGCCGGCGATGCCACCGCCGGTGACGTGGGCGAGCGCCTGCACGCGCGTGCCGGCGATGAGCGCGAGGCAGTGGGGGGCGTAGATCTCGGTGGGCCGCAGCAGCGCCTCGCCGAGGGTCTGGACGAGCAGGCCATGGTCGGCGTCGAGGTCGAGACCGGCGTCGGCGCAGATGCGCCGGGCCAGCGAGTAGCCGTTGGCGTGCAGGCCGTTGGAGGCGAGCGCGACGATCTCGGCGCCGGCGGTGACGCGGTCGGCGTCGAGCGCGGCGTCGCGCTCGACGACCCCGACGCCGAAGCCCGCGAGGTCGTAGCGCCCGTCGGTGAGCACCCCGGGGTGCGCGGCGGTCTCCCCGCCGATGAGCGCGCAGCCGGCCTCCTCGCAGCCGTCGGCGATCCCGCCGACGATCTCGGCGACCGCCTCTGGCTCGATCGACTCGACGGCGAGGTAGTCGAGGAAGAACAGCGGCTCCGCCCCCGAGCAGACGAGGTCGTCGACGACCATCGCGACGAGGTCGCGCCCGACGGTGTCGTGGCGGCCCAGGGCGCGGGCGATCTCGAGCTTCGTGCCGACGCCGTCGGTCGCGGCGACGAGCAGCGGCTTCTTGTAGGCCTTGGGGTCGAGGGCGAAGAACGCCCCGAACCCCGAGAGGCTCTCGAGGACCTCTGGTCGCGTGGTGCGCGCGGCGTGGGGCTTGATCGCCTCGACCGCGGCGTCGGCGGCGTCGAGGTCCACCCCCGCGCTGGCGTAGGTCGCGCCGCCCGGCGCCTCGTGCTGCCCCTCGGGGCCCTGAGCGCTCATTCGCCGAAGATCGCGAGCTGCTTGCCCGCCGCAGCCTGCGCATCGGGGACCGGCACGGGGTAGCGCCCGTCGAAGCAGGCCATGCACAGCGCCGAGCGCGGTCGGCCGCTCGCGTCGACGAGCGCCTCCTCGGAGAGGTAGGCCAGGGATTCGGCGCCGACGAAGTCGCGGATCTCGTCGACCGAGAGCCCCGAGGCGATGAGTTCGGCGGGCGAGGCCATGTCGATGCCGTAGTAGCAGGGGTTGCGCACCGGCGGGGAGGTGATCCGCAGGTGGACCTCGGTCGCGCCGGCCTCGCGCAGCATCCGCACGAGCTGGCGGGAGG
>SLNF01000215.1 GCA_007133145.1 Nitriliruptorales bacterium | reverse complement strand
TCGAGCCGCCGCTCGCGACCTCGCGGACCGCGCGGGCGAGCTGGTCGCCCTCGCCGATGCGGTCCTTGAGCAGGTAGGCGTAGCCGGCCGCGCCCTCGGCGAGCAGCGAGACCGCGTACTCGGGGTCGTCGTACTGCGACAGCACGACGACGCCGGTGCCGGGATGGCGCTTGCGCACCTCCTTGGCCGCGTCGATGCCCTCGCGCCGGAAGGTCGGGGGCATCCGGATGTCGGTGACGACGACGTGCGGCTGGGCGGCCTCGGCGCCACGCACGAGACCCTCGGCGTGCTCGGCGGTGCCGACGACGTGGAGGTCCTCCTCGCAGTCGAGCAGGGCGCGCACGCCCTCCCGCACGATGAGGTTGTCATCGGCGAGGAACACCGTGAGGCCCGACGCCCCCATGCTCCCCCTCTCCTCCGACCGTGTCGGCTCTGCGCGCACGCCTGCGTTGGCCGCCCCCCGGTATGCTCACCATCCCCCGATCGGGCGGCGATGGCAAGCGGGACAACCGGTGCGCTCGAGGTGGTGCTGGCCACATCTGCCCGCACCGGGTGGCACCCTCGTGGCGGAGCCGGCGACGGCGCAGGCTCGACGGCGTCCACGTCCACCCCCGGCCACCGGCCGGGGCAGCGTCCAGGGGCGCACCATGCGCATCGACTCGTCGGTCACCTCGGTCTCGTGGATCCCCTCGGAGGCCATCACCGGACCCGTCCGCCTGCCGATGGACGTCGGCATCGCGCACTACGACGACCCCCCGCCCGACCAGCTGGCCGGCGTCGCGGCCTTCGTCGCGGCCGACCGCTGCCGCTTCGCCAACGAACTCGCCGCCTGGATCGACGTGGATGCGTCGGGGCGCATCACCGACGCCGGGTACGCCGGCGCGGGCTACGTCGGCTCGACGTCGCTGCGCCTGCTCGGCCGCACGCTCACCTTCCCCGGGGTCGGGTATCCGCTCCTGCAGGCCGAGCCGGAGCTTCACGCGGACCGGGTGCGGTTCGTGCAGACCGCCGGGGGGCGGACGGGCGCGCCGGCACCCCGCCCCGTGCGCCGACCGCCCTTCGTGCGGGTGACGTCGCCCACCGCCTGGACGACGCTGGCCTGCACGATCCACGCCGACGGGCGGGTGGAGCACGAGCTCGTCGACGCGAGCCCCTTCCCGCGCCACTGGATCTACGACCACGACCGCCGGCTCGTCGCCAAGAGCGGCTACATCGACTTCCAGACCTGGGCGGAGACCAACGTCGGGGACCGCACCCCCTGGGGTGAGCTCCCCGGCGCCGAGGAGGCGCTCGTCACCGAGGTGGAGACCGGGCTCGAGCGCGCCCTGTCGCGGCGCATCATGCGCGCCGGCGAGCGCCCCGAGCTCCGCCGGTTGGGCGTGGGGGACCTGCTGACCCGGCAGGGCGAGCCCGGCACCGAGCTCTACCTCCTGCTCGACGGTGTGGTGGTCGCGGAGGTCGACGGCCAGCCGGTCGCCGAGCTCGGCCCGGGCGCGATCGTCGGTGAACGGGCCGCGCTCGAAGGCGGGGTGCGCACCGCGACGCTGCGCGCGACGACCCCGGTGCGCCTCGCGGTGGCCCGGGCCGATCAGCTCGACCCGGCGATGCTCACCGAGCTCGCCCGCGGGCGCCGTCGTGAGGAGCAGCCCCACTGAGGGGTCGGCCCGCCCGGGTTGCCAGGCGGGCTCGGCGTCTCCCTGGGGTCTCGGCGGGCGCGTTCGACGCCATGCCTGCGGTCAGTTGGTCAGCGGATGGGAGGCGACGAGGCGGTCGTCGGGGTCGTAGCGCCGCTTCGCGGCCACGAGCCGGTCGTAGTCGCGCGCGTCGATGAAGGCGCGCGGATCGGTAGGGCGCTCGGTGAAGTTCATGACCGAGCGGTCCGCCTTCCACCGCGCGAGCGCACCGCTCATCGTGGCTACGTGGGCGTCGATGGCCGCGGCGCCGTCGGGGTCCATCGGCATCCCCACGCCGAAGGCGAGGTAGCGCCCGTCGATGGCGCCGACCACGCCGGCGTCCTCGGGCCGGCGGGACAGGGCACCACCGAGGTGGCGCAGCTCGACCGACAGCAGCGGCGAGCCCGAGCCCGGTCCGGCCACGCGGACGAGCTCGGTGACCGTCTCCGGCGTCGCCTCGGCGAGCAGGACCGACCCGCCGATGGCCGGCACGGGCTCCTCGGGGTCCATCTTGAGCTGCCACAGCGCGGAGGCCGGCATGGGGGCGACCATGTCGACCTCGGGCGCGAGGTCGCGCAGCGGCTCGACCAACGCCGGGAGGCCCGCCCCGCCGTCGCTGGCGGCGACCATCACCACGGCGAAGGAGCGGCCGCGGAAGGGCTCCGGCATGTCCGGCAGCGGCGGGACCTGGACCAGCGCTGCGAGGGAGTCGACGGTCTCGGGCAGTTCGGTGGTGGCCCGTCGCCACGTCTCGAGGACCTCCTCGGCGCGCTCCCACGGCCAGAACATGGCCCCGGCGACGACCTCGGTGACGGGCACGAGCGCGAACTCGACGGCGGTGACGACCGCGAGGCCCCCGCCGCCGCCCCTGAGCGCCCAGAAGAGCTCGGGTTCCTCGTCGTGCCCGAGCCGCAGGGCCCGGCCGTCGCCGGTCACGACCTCGATCGCCGTGACGTGGTTGGCGGCCAGCCCGTAGCGGCGGGCCATCCAACTCACGCCCCCGCCGAGGGTGTAGCCGGCGACGCCGACGTCGGGCGAGGAACCCGCGAGGGCCGCGAGGCCATGCGGTGCCGCGGCGTCGGTGACGTCACGCCAGATCGCCCCGCCCTCGGCGCGTGCCCGCCGCGCCCCCGCGTCGATCGACACCCCACGCATCGGGGAGGTCCGCAGGAGGACCGTGTCGGTCAAGGGTCCGGCCGCGGTCGCGTTGTGCCCGGTGCTCTGCACCGTCACCCGCAGGTCGTGCTCGTTCGCGGTCGCGACGGCGGCGCGGACGTCCTCGGCGGACTCGCAGAGCGCGACGGCCGCGGGGTGCTGGTCGTTGGCGAGGTTCCACGCGCGACGGGCGTCGTCCCAGCCGTCCTCGCCGGGGAGCACGACCCGGCCGCGGTGGTGGTGCCGCAGATCGTGGTACGGGGATGCCATGGCCACTCCCTCCCGGGGGTCGGGCGCGGACCGCCCCGGTGGCGGCGACGCCAGAGCCCGCTGCGCCGCAGCCTCCTCCCATCGGCCGGCCGTGCCGAGGGTGCAGGCCGCCGTCGCGTGGTGTGGGCAGCACCACCGCCGCCACCGTCGTAGGCCTGGCGCGCCGCGCAGCACGCCGGTCCTCAGGGGGGCTGGCACCACCCGCGCCCGGTGGCTGGCCGCCGCCACGTTGGCCTGACAGCACGGTGGGCCGGCGGCCGCGCCGGCGCGAGCCTCGGAGATGTCGCCCCGGCAGGAGCCGTGCTCCCGCACACGGCCCCGCCGCCCGCAACCACCGGCGACGACGGCACCGACCACGACGAACCGAGGAGACGATCATGAGGACGAGGCTCACCACGACGCTCGCGGCGTCACTGCTGGCTGTGGCCATGCTCGCCGCACCCGCGGCCGCCCACGGCGACGACGGTCACGACGGTCATGACGACGGCTGGGGCCCGATGGGGCCGCACGCGCACGCGCTGCTCATCAACGCGACCACGGTGCCCAACCCGGGGCCTGGCGGCCCTCCGGTCTTCCCGATCGCGTGGGATCGTTGCGTCGACCTCGCCGGCGGCAAGGCGCTGCCGAAGAGCAACCATCACCGCGGCATCCACACCGGAACAGCCGGCACGGCGCTCCGCGAGAACGCCGGGCACCTCGTCGTGCCGGTTGACTGCGCCACGCTGGAGGACATGCGCAGCGGCTGACGGCGGAGGCCGACCTGCGAGGCCAGGCTGCCGCGCCTCGCCTTCACCGAGGACGGCGCCAAGGCCAGATGTTGTTGAGGGTTCAACAGAATAAGTCGAGCGGCGCGCCGCGTCCCGGTGGACGCCGTCGGGGCCGCGGCGGCCTCCGACGGCGAAGGGCGCTCGCAGCGCGCACGGTCAGGCCGAGGCAACGCCCTCCGGCGGAGCCGGTGCCGCGTGGCGGCGTGCCACGGGGATCACGCCTCGCTGTCGGCGTCCCCGGCCACGCCGGCGCGGTTGAGGCGGCGCATCGCCACGACCCCGAGGGCGACGAGCGCGACGGCCGAGCCGAGGACCGCGAGGATCACCGGTAGCGCGCCGCCGGCTGCGCCCTCCTCGGCATCGTCGGCGGCGACCTCGTCGGCCACCTCGGCCTCGTCGGTCTCGCCCGCGTCCTCAGCGGGGTCGTCGCCATCCTCGCCTGCGGCCTCCTCCGTCTCCTCGGCGGCGGGCTCGTCGGGGTCGTCTGCCGCAGCGGTGGGCCCGGTGTAGTCGAAGGCGAGGGCGATCTCCTGGCTGTGCCCGTCAGCGGCGACGAACGTGAGCGTGACGACGTGCTCGCCGGTGTCGGTGGGCTGGTCGACCGCCTGCTCGACCGCCTCGCCGTCCCCGGTGGGGTCGCCGGTCGCGAGGTCGTGGCCGTCGGGGCCGACGACCTCCATGCGCTGGGGTTCGACGACTTCGTTGAACTCGAGCGTGACGACCTCCGGTGGCTCGTCGAGGACCGCCCCGTCCTCGGGGTCGCTCGCGACGAGGACGGCGTGGCTCTGCGCCGTCGTGGCGGGCAGCAGCGTTGCCGCCGCGAGCAGGGCGAGCAGCGCGAGGATGCGCGACCGGTTGCGGCCGTGCACGGCGGGTCCGGGTGTCATCGGGGTCTCCTCCTCACGATGGCGCGGGCAGGTTCACGAGCACGGCGGTGACGGCGACGACCGCCGCGAGGCCGGCGGCCTCGAGCCGCACGCTGCGGCGCAGCCGTGGCCAGGCGTCCGCGGCGCCGGCGCGGCAGGCCGGCACGACGCGGTAGCGCACGTGCGCCCCGAGCAGGGCGACGGCGGCGACGACCGCGACCTTGACGAGCAGCACCGCCCCGTAGGCGCCGTCGACGAGGCCCGCAGGGCCGCCGAGGTGGATCGCCGCGACCCCTACCCCGGCGAGCGCGACGACGGCGAGGCAGACCGCCGCGAGCCGTGAGAACGACGCGAGCACGTCGGCGGGTGGCGCGTCGGCGGCGCGCAGCCGCACGGTCGCCCCGAGCAGGAGCAGGCCGCCGAACCACCCCGCCGCGGCGAGCAGGTGCGCGTACTCGAGCGAGAGCGCGGCGGAGGCGAGGTCGGCGGTCGCCGCATGGCCGACCGGCAGCAGCGAGGCGACGGCGAGCAGGGCGCCGGCGGTGGCCACCGCGGTGGCGCGCGGCCGCCACATCCCCGGCAGGGCGGCCACGACGGCGAGG
>SLNF01000350.1 GCA_007133145.1 Nitriliruptorales bacterium | reverse complement strand
GTGTCCTCGAGGCGCACGAGCTTGTCGCGCTCGCCCTCGAGCAGCCGCGCGGTGGGGATGCCGGTCCACTTCGCGACGACCTCGGCGACGTCGGCGGCGTTGACCTCCTCGGTGAGCATCGCGCCCTCGGCCTGCAGCTCGGAGAGCTGGCGCTGGGCGGCGTCGAGGTCGCGCTCGGCGTCGGGGATCGCGCCGTAGCGCAGCTCCGCGGCGCGCTGGAGGTCGCCGTCGCGCTCAGCGCGCTCGGCCTCCTCGCGGGCGGCCTCGATCCGGCCCTTGAGCTCGCGCATCCGCTCGATCGCGTCGCGCTCGATCTCCCAGCGCTCGTTGAGCCCGGCGAGCTCGTCGCGGGCGGCCTCGAGCTCGCTGGAGAGGTCGGCGAGGCGCGCGGCGGCCTCGGCGTCACCCTCGGCGGAGCCCTCGAGCGCGGCCCTCTCGATCTCGAGCTGGCGCACCCGGCGGTGGACCTCGTCGATCTCGATCGGCATCGAGTCGATCTCGATGCGCAGCCGGCTCGTCGCCTCGTCGATGAGGTCGATGGCCTTGTCGGGCAGGTAGCGCTCGGTGAGGTAGCGGTCGGAGAGCCGTGCGGCGGCGACGATCGCCGAGTCGGTGATGCGCACGCCGTGGTGCACCTCGTAGCGCTCCTTGAGGCCCCGCAGGATCGCGACGGTGTCCTCGACGGAGGGCTCGCCGACGTGGATCGGCTGGAAGCGCCGCTCGAGGGCCTTGTCCTTCTCGATCTCGCGGTACTCCTCGAGCGTCGTCGCGCCGACCATGCGCAGCTTGCCGCGGGCGAGCATCGGCTTGAGCATGTTGCCGGCGTCCATCGCGCCCTCGGCCTTGCCGGCGCCGACGACGGTGTGGAGCTCGTCGATGAAGGTGATGAGCTGCCCCTCGGCGGCCTCGATCTCCGAGAGCACGGCCTTGAGGCGCTCCTCGAACTCCCCGCGGTACTTCGCGCCGGCGATCATCGCCGCGAGGTCGAGGGCGACGATGCGGCGGTCCTTGAGGCTCTCCGGCACGTCGCCGGCGACGATGCGCTGGGCGAGCCCCTCGACGATCGCGGTCTTGCCGACACCGGGGTCGCCGATGAGCACGGGGTTGTTCTTCGTGCGCCGCGAGAGCACCTGCACGACGCGGCGGATCTCCTCGTCACGCCCGATGACGGGGTCGAGGTCGCCCGAGCGCGCCGCGGCGGTGAGGTCGACGGCGTACTTCTCGAGCGCCTCGTAGGTGCCCTCGGGGTCCTGGCTCGTCACGCGCTGGCTGCCGCGGACCTCGCGCAGCGCGCCGAGCAGCGCGTCGGCGTCGGCGCCGGCGTCGGCGAGGACCTGGGAGGCCGCGCCGCCCTCCTCGGCGAGCGCGAGCAGGAGGTGCTCGACGGAGGTGTACTCGTCCCCGAGCGCGCCCGCGCGCTGCTCGGCGTCGGAGAGCACCCCCGCCGCAGCGCGGGACAGGCCCGGCTGAGCGGTCGTCCCGGCGGCCTTCGGCAGGCGCTCGACGGCGGCCTGGGCGGCCTTGGTGACCTGCGCGGGGTCGGCGCCGAGACGGCGCAGCACCGGCGCGGCGACCCCGTCTGACTGCGCGAGCACGGCGCTGAGCAGGTGGACCGGCTCGACCTGGGGGTTACCCCCGGTCGAGGCGAGCGAGAGGGCCTGCTGCAACGCCTCCTGGGCCTTGTGGGTGAAGCGGTTGATGTCCATGCCCCCAGGGTACCCATCGCGTGTTCATCGACACAGGAAAGTTGAGCGTATCAGGCTCATACCCTGGAGGGCCTGCTGAGAGTGCGGCGGGGAGGGACCCCGCGAGGACGCCCCCAGCCCGCGCTCAGCCGGCCTCGTCGAGGCGCAGGACGCCGTCGCCGAAGGTGAGCAGGTAGACCTCCCCGTCGGCGTCGACGGCGAAGGACACGACCGACGACGCCCCGTCGACGTCGAAGTCGCGCTGCTCGGTGACCTCGCCGTCGTCGTGGCGCAGGCCCCGCACCCCGCCGTCGCAGAAGTCGCTGTAGAGGTAGGCGCCCTCGAGGCCGTCGACCGCCGTGCCGCGGTAGACGACGCCCCCGGTGATCGCGCACCCGTCGACGCGGGTCTCGTACTCGTGGATCGGCGGCCAGTGGTCCTCGGGCTCGGGCCCGGCGAACTCGAGCGTGCCCTCCATGGCGTTCCAACCGAGGTTCGCCCCCGCGCCGGCCCCGCCGGGCTCGCCATCCTCGGCGGGCAGCCAGTTGACCTCCTCGCGCTCGTCCTGGCCGACGTCGGCGATCCACAGGTCGCCGGTGGCCTCGTCGAAGCTGAAGCGCCACGGGTTGCGCAGCCCGAAGGCCCAGATCCGCGGGTCGGCGTCGTCGCCGAGGTCGGGGTTGCCCTCGGCGGCCTCGCCGGTGTCGGGGTCGAGGCGCAGCAGGGCGCCGAGGGGGGTCGTGAGGTCCTGCCCGGCCTCGAGCGGGTCACCGCCGCCACCGCCGTCGCCGAGGCCGAACCACAGCGCACCGTCGGGTCCGAGGGCGAGGTCGCCCCCGTTGTGGTTGGCGAAGGGCTGCTCGAGGGTGAGCAGCGTCTCGGTCGCGCCGTCGACGACGCCGCCATCCTGCCAGTCGCGGCGCTCGACGACGGTGTCACCGTCGTTGTCGGTGTAGCTGAGGTAGACGCGCTCGTCGTCGAAGGCCACGCCGAGCAGGCCACGCTCGCTGTCGGTCGTCGTGGACGCGGAGAGGTCGACGACGGCCGAGCCGAGGCCGCCGTCCTCGAGCGGGCGCAGCAGCCCGCCGCGCTCGGCGATGTGCAGGACGCCCTCGGGGCTCACGGCCCCGGCGGTCGGCTCGTCGGCGTCGGCGACGGGCGTGAGGGCGAGGTCGAGCTCGTCGAGCGGTCGCGGCTGCGCGGCGGGCTCCTCGTCGGGCTCAGGGGTCGGCTCGGGGCTGGGCTCGGGCGTCGGCGTCGCCTCCGCCTCGTCCTCGGGGGTCGGAGCATCGGTCGGGTCCTCGACCGGCTCAGGATCGGCGGGCTCGTCGAGGCCGGTCTCGCAAGCGGCGAGCAGCGCCGCCGTGAGCAGCAGGCCGCCGAGCAGGGACCGCAGTGGTCGTCGCGTCATGGCCCCAAGGCTACGGCCGGCGAGGCGCGATCTACACGGAGATCACGTCGAGCCCCGCCACGGCAGCGTAGTCGTGGTCCTGCGTCAACAGGGCGAGATCCCAGGCGAGCGCGGTCGCGGCGATCCAGGCATCGTTGACCGGCATGCGCCGGCCCGCATCCCGCAACTCGACGCGCAGGCGCGCCCAGGCAGACGCCACGCGCTCGTCGATCGGCAAAGGGTCGAGCCGCCTCACCGCCTCGAGGGTCGCGAGCCGCCGATCGCGCGTGGCGACATCGGACGCGGCGAGCACGCCGGCGTGGAGCTCCCCGACGGTGATGACCGACACCGCGAGGCGCTCGGGGAGAAGATGCTCGGCGAGGGGTCGCGCTGCCCCTCGCGCGATGAAGAGGCTGGTGTCGGCCAGCCCCGCCCGCGGCAGCGAATCGCTCACCAGCCGAGATCGTCCGTCGTATCCGGCGCGATCTCGCCCAGCTCTCGAGCGAGGTCGGCGTCGGCCTGCTGTGACAGGACGGAGGCAGCAAAGGCCTCGCGGGGCATGAAGCGGGCGCGGGCCGGAAGCGGCTCGAGCCGCGCGACGGGTCGACCGTCGATGGTGATGCGGATCTCCTCACCGGCCTCGACCCTCGCAAGCACCTCGCGCGTGTGGTTGCGCAACTCGCGGGAAGCAACGTCGGCCATGCTCCGAGTGTAGCCGATGTGCGACAGCGCCGGCGTCAGCGGCGGCGGGGGTGGCGCTCGATCTCCGCGCGGCGGTAGAGCACGAGGTCGGTGCCGTGACGCTGCGCCTGCGCGCGCAGCTCCTCGCGGGCCTGCGCCCGGATGCGCTCGACGTCGCTGCGGGCCCGCTCGAGGCGGTCCTCAGCGGCCTCGAGGTCGTCCTGCAGGGCGAGGATCCGCAGGACGCCGGCGAGGTTGACGCCCTCGCCCTGGGTGAGCTCCTGGATGAGCCGGACGCGCTCGACGTCGCGCTCGGAGTAGCGCCGCGTGCCACCGGTCGTGCGCTTGGGCTTGATGAGCCCCTTGCGCTCGTAGGTCCGCAGCGTCTGTGGGTGCACCCCGGCGAGCTCGGCGGCCACCGAGATGATGTAGACGGGTCGGTCGCGCTCGCTCATGACCCGCTGCCCTCCCGCTCGGCGACGACGGCGTCGAGGTGGCCGCGCAGGTCGTCGGGCTCGGTCGCGGCGTAGTCCTCGAGCATCTTCTTCTGGGTGCGGCTGAGCTTGCGCGGCACCGCGACCTCGACGGTGACGAGGAGGTCGCCGTAGCTGCCGTCGGCCCGCGGCGCGCCGCGGCCGCGCACCCGCAGGGTCCTGCCGCTCTGCGTGCCCGAGGGGACCTTCACGGTGACCGCGCCCTCGAGCGTCGGCACGCGGAGCTTCGTGCCGAGCGCAGCCTCGGTGAAGGTCACCGGCACGCGCAGCGTGAGGTCGTCACCGCGACGGCCGAAGAGCTCGTGCTCGCTGACGTGGACGGTCACGTAGAGGTCTCCCGGTGGCCCGCCGTGCTGGCCGGCCTCGCCCTTGCCCTTGAGGCGGATGCGCGACCCGTCCTTGACCCCGGCGGGGATGCGCGCGCGGATGTCGCGGCTGCGGGTCTCGGTGCCGCTGCCCGCACAGGTCGTGCAGGGGTCGGTGATCTGCACGCCCCGTCCGCCGCAGGCCGGGCAGGGCTCGCTGAACCCGAACATCCCGGCGTCGCGGGTGACCACCCCGCCGCCGCCGCAGGTCCCGCAGGTCTGCGGCGAGGTGCCTGGCCGCGCCCCGCTGCCGCCGCACGTGCGGCACTCCGCCGGCCCGGAGACGCGCAGGGTCGTCGTGACCCCGGCCATCGCGTCCTCGAAGGACAGGGTGAGGTCGGTCTCGACGTCGCGGCCGCGGCGTCCGGCCTGCGCCCGCCCGCGGGGCGGCGCCCCGAAGCCGCTGGCGCTGCGCCCGGCACCCTCGCCGAACATGTCGCCGAGGAGGTCGCCGAGGTCGAAGGCCTGCCCACCGCCGGGGTAGCCCCCACCGAACCCGCCACCGCCGAAGCCGCCACCGGGGGCGCCCCGGAAGGCACCCGACCCCATGAGGTCGCGGACCTTGTCGTACTCCGCGCGCTTCTCGGCGTCGGAGAGGACCTGGTAGGCCTCGCCGATCTCCTTGAAGCGCGCCTCGGCGTCGCCGTTGTCGGGGTTGGCGTCGGGGTGGTACTGCCGGGCGAGCTGACGGTAGGCCTTGGCGATCTCGGCCTGGTCGG
>SLNF01000280.1 GCA_007133145.1 Nitriliruptorales bacterium | reverse complement strand
GTAGTCCGACCAGTTGAAGACCGCGATCCGGTCGGCCTGGGCGGCCCCGGCTGCGAGCGCGAGGGCGGATGCGGTGGCGGCGAGGGCTGAGGCGCGAGGCGCGCCGCCCGGCCGCCGGCGCTCAGAACTCGAACGGCGTCCAGGGCAGGCGCTCGACGCCCAGCAGCCGGTCGAGGCGCGCCGCCGAGCCGGGGCGGTGCTCCACGAGCTGGCGGGCGTCGCGCAGCTGGGTGGCCCGCACCCCGCCGAGCCAGAGCGCCGCGGCGACGTCGATCGGCAGGGAGAGGTCGGGGTCGTCGTCGACGACGGTGACCGCCGCGCCGTCGGGACCGGCGTCGAGCTGGTAGGTGCCGCTCTGGTCGCGGTCGCCGTCGGTGATCGCGAGGGTCAGGCCGTCGGTGGTGGCGTAGGCGCGGGCGGCCAGCGCGGTGGGCACGTCGAGCAGTCGCGTGTAGAGCGGGCCGTCGACGGCGGTGCGCGCCCGCAGCGGGTCGGCGAGCAGCGCGGGCAACGCCTCGTCGGGTGGGCGGCCGCCGGCGAGGACGGTCGTCGTGAGGTCGACGTCGCCGACGTGCTGCCACAGCGCCGCCTCGGCCTCGGGGTCGGTGGCGACGAGCTCGCCGACGCGGACCTCCCCGGCGGGCAGGCCGTCGGCGAAGTCGGCCGTGACGCGGTAGGTCGCGTAGCCGCGACCGGGCACATGGACGAGCCGGCGCGCCGAGGCGCCACCGCGCCAGGCCCCCGGGTCGGCGACGACGCCGAAGCGCCAGTCGTCGGCGTTGCGGTCGAGCACCCCGCCGCGGGTGCTGCGCAGCGCGCCGTGGATCGCCGGCCACTGCGCGAGGGCCTCGTCGGGGGTCGCCGCGGTCACGAGCCGCGGGTCGACGGGGTCACGCCAGGCCACGGGCCGGGTGAGGCGGTAGCGGACCTCCGGCGCGCTCGGGCCGAAGCCGAAGCGCCCGTAGATCGCCGACTCCGAGGCGAAGAGCGCGGCGACCGGTTCGCCGCGTGACGCGGCGTCGTCGAGGAGGGTGGTCATGAGTCGGCGCAGCAGCCCCCGACGCCGGTGGGTCTGGGCGACCCCGACCGCGGTCACCGCCGCGCAGGGCAGGGTGTCGCCGCCGGGCAGCGAGAGCGTCGTCGCGTAGGCCGCGGCGTTGGCGACGATCGCGTCGCCGTCGTGCACCGCCCAGGCGCGGTAGCGCTGCCGGTCGGCGATGAGCGGCAGCCACGGCTCGACGGCCTCGTCGCCCTCGTCGTCGTGGAAGTGCCGCAGCATCGCCCGCGCCCATGCGCGGTCCTCACCCTCGGCGAGTCGCTCGACCCGCAGGGTTGCGCCCATCGTCTGCTCCCCTCGGTCGGCGGCCGCGCCGAGCGCCGGGCCGCCGTCGGCGGGCGGCCACTGTCGGCCGTCACCGCGGCAGCGTACGTTGCGGGCAGCGCGGCCCGGCCCGGGATGCCGACGCGTCGTGTCGCGGCCGCGGGGTGTGGCCGCCGCGCGCGTCGTTCACCGGGAGGAGGAGGCTGCGATGGGTGGGCACGGTGCTGGGGGCGGCGACGGCCCGCCGGTCGTGCCGGAGGCGCGGACCCTGCGCTTCCACGAGCTCGCCGAGGCCGGCCACCGCATCCTCAACCCGCTCTCGGAGGCCAAGCTCGACCTCCTCGGCGACGTCGCCCCGCCGCCGCCGGCAGGCCGCCACCTCGATCTCGCCTGCGGCAAGGGCGAGCTGCTGGGCCGTTGGGCGCAGCGCTTCGGCGGCCACGGCACCGGCGTCGACCTCAGCCCGGTGTTCCTCGCCGAGGCGGCCGCACGCGCCGCCGAGCTCGGGGTCGCCGAGCGGGTCCGCCTCGTGCAGGCCGACGCGGCGACCTACGAGGCGTCGCCGGCCGCCTTCGACACCGTGAGCTGCCTCGGTGCGACGTGGATCGGCGGGGGCCTCGTCGGCACGCTCGGGCTCATGGCACACGCGCTCGCCCCCGGCGGCACGCTCCTCGTCGGCGAGCCGTACTGGCACGAGCCCCCGCCCGAGGACGTGCGGTCGGCGCTGGCGCAGGAGGGTGACTTCGCCGACCTCGCCGGCACGCTCGCGCGTGTCGAGTCCGCGGGCTGGGAGCTCGTCGAGATGGTGCTCGCCGACGGTGACGACTGGGACCGCTACGTCGCCTCCCAGTGGCGCACGATGAGCGACTGGCTGCGCGCCCACCCCGGCGACCCCGACGCGCCGACCTTCGCGGCCTGGCTCGACGGGGCGCGCCGTGCCTACCTCGCCTACGAGCGGCGCTACCTCGGCTGGGGGGTCTTCGTCCTGCGGCGGGCGTGAGACCCGGGGGCTCACGCCGCGCCGGCGCGCACCGCCTCGATCGCGCGCATCGTCGCGACGCCGTCGACGGGTGGGGTCGGCACCGCCGAGCCGGCGCGCACCGCCGCGGCGAAGCGCTCGACCATCGTCGTGTAGGGGCTGCGGGGGGCGATGACCTCGACCTCGCCCTCGGCGTCGGCCGGCAGGGCCTTGCCGGTGTGGAGGCGCAGGAGGGTGGGACGCTCGGCGGAGATGACGAAGGGGGTCTCGACGGCGAGGCGGCCCTCGGTGCCGGAGACCTCGAGGTGCTGGTCGGCCTTGGCCCTCGAGGAGACGGTGAACGTCGCGGTGGCCTCGCCGAAGGCCAGCGCCGCGCTCGTCGTCGTGTCGACGCCGAGGTCGGGGTCGGTGACGATGACGCTGCGCGCCGCGGTGGGCTCGCCACCGAGCAGGAGCCGGGAGGCGTTGAGGCAGTAGCAGCCGATGTCCATGAGCGCCCCGCCGCCGGCCTCGGCGATGTTGCGGATGTTGGCGGGGTCGTCGTTGTAGTAGGAGAAGGTGCTGTGCACCGAGCGCAGCGCCCCGAGGCGCCCGCTGCCGACGATCTCGACGATGCGGTCCCACACCGGGTGGTGGCGGTACATGAACGCCTCCATGAGCGCCACGCCGGCCTCGGCGCAGACCGCGACCATCTCCTCGGCCTGCGCGGCGGTCATCGCGAGCGGCTTCTCGCAGAGCACGTGCTTGCCGGCCTCGGCGGCGCGGGCGACCCATTCGGCGTGGAGGTGGTTGGGCAGCGGGATGTAGACCGCGTCGACGTCGTCGTCGGCGAGCACCGCCTCGTAGGAGCCGTGCGCGGTGGGGATCGCGAGCTCCGAGGCGACCCGGCGGGCGGCGTCGAGGTCACGGGAGCCGATCGCGACGACCTCGTTGCCCGTCGCCTCGTGCAGCGCCGGGATGACCTTCACCCGGGCGATCTTCGCGGTGCTCACGACGCCCCAGCGCAGCGTGTGCATGCCGTGCTCCCTCAGTCGGCTCCCGTGCGGTGCGGCCGGTGGCCGCGGGCCATCCTGCGGCGCGGGTGGTGTCCCGGTCAACGGCCCGCCCCCGGGCGCTGCGCATCGTCGATACTCGACGCGACGCCGCCGCCGACCTGGAGGCACCCGCCATGCATCCCGACGGCCATCTCGTCCTGCGGCGCATCGACCGTGCCCTGCGCGACCGGCTGCGTCCGGCCGTCGTCACCGACGAGGTCGCGCTCGCGGTGGCCTCCTGGCAGGCGCCGGGGCGTGAGAGCACCGTCGCCGAGGCGCTCGCGGGGGACTTCGCGCCCCACGCCGTCGGCGAGCCGTGGGGGCCACCGTGGGCGACGACGTGGTTCCGCTGCGAGGGGCTGGTGCCGGCGGCGTGGGCCGGCGGCCGCGTCGAGGCGCGCGTCGACCTCGGCTTCGACGCCCGGCGCCCCGGCTTCCAGGCCGAGGGGCTCGCCTACCGTCTCGACGGCACGCCGCTCAAGGGCGTCGCGCCGCGCAACGACCACGTGCCGCTCGCCGGGGTCACCGCCGCCGACGGGGCCGTCGCGTTCCTCGTCGAGGCGGCGGCGAACCCCGAGATCCTCGCCGTGGACCCCGAGGCCGGCGAGTTCGGCTGGCACCTGCCCGCGCCGGGCCTGGGCGACGAGCGCACCGCCGGCGACGAGCCGCGCTACCGGCTCGGGCCGGTGCGCCTCGTCCTCCTCGACGACGACGTCGCCGGGCTCGTCGGCGACGTCGAGGCGCTCCGGGAGTTGCTCTCGGCGGTGCCCGAGCGCGAGCCGCGCTACCACGAGGTCCTGCGCGGCCTCGAGGACGCGATCGACCTCCTCGACCGGGACGGGGTCAGCGCGGCCGCCGTACCGGCCCGGGACCTGCTCGCGCCGCTGCTCGCCGCCCCCGCGAGCGCGAGCGCGCACACGCTCTACGCGGTCGGCCACGCCCACCTCGACTCGGCGTGGCTGTGGCCGTTGGCCGAGACGGTGCGCAAGGCCGCCCGGACCTTCGCCAACGTCACCGAGCTCGCCGAGGCCTACCCCGAGCTCGTCTTCGCCGGTTCGCAGGCCCAGCACTACGCCTGGGTCAAGGAGCACCACCCGGCGGTCTACGCGCGGGTGCGCGAGGCCGTCGCGCGGGGGCAGTGGTCGCCGGTCGGGGGGATGTGGGTCGAGGCCGACGCGAACCTGCCCGGCGGGGAGGCGATGGCGCGGCAGTTCGTCTGCGGCCAGCGCTTCCTGCGCGAGGAGCTCGGCGTCGAGTCCGAGATCGTCTGGCTGCCGGACTCCTTCGGCTACGCCGCGGCGCTGCCGCAGATCGCCGTGCTCGCCGGGGCGCGCTGGTTCCTCACCCAGAAGCTCTCATGGAACGACACGAACCGCTTCCCCCACCACACCTTCTGGTGGGAGGGCATCGACGGCACGCGGATCCTCACGCACTTCCCGCCGGTCGACACCTACAACGCCGAGCTCACCGGCGCCGAGCTCGCCCACGTCGTCGACACCTTCGCCGAGAAGGGGCGCGCGACCCGCTCGCTCGCGCCGTTCGGCTACGGCAACGGCGGCGGAGGGCCGACGCGGGAGATGCTCGAGCGGGCCCGTCGCCTCGCCGACGTCGACGGCCTGCCGCGCATCGCCGTGGCCAGCCCCGAGCGCTTCTTCGCCGAGGCCGAGGCGGAGTACCCCGACGCGCCGGTCTGGCGCGGCGAGCTGACCCTCGAGGCGCACCGCGGGACGTTCACGACCCAGGCGCGCACGAAGGCCGGCAACCGTACGAGCGAGGGGCTGCTGCGCGAGGCCGAGCTGTGGGCGGCGACCGCGGCGCTCACCGCCGGGGCGCCCTACCCCGCCGAGGCGCTCGACGCCCTGTGGAAGGAGGTCCTGCTCCTGCAGTTCCACGACATCCTCCCGGGCTCGTCGATCTCCCAGGTCCACCGCGAGGCCGTCGCCGCCCACGCCCGCATCGCCGTCGACCTCGAGGCGCGCATCGCCGCCGCCCTCGCCGCGCTCGCCCCCGCCG
>SLNF01000265.1 GCA_007133145.1 Nitriliruptorales bacterium | reverse complement strand
GACCTGTAGAACCCCCATCGCCTCTCCGCCGCGCCCCGGCCACCCCCGGGGCGCACACCCCTGCCAGCACACAACCCGCCCGCGGACGGTGACGGCGGCCGGCGCCAGGCCCGGGAACAGCATCGCGAGTGCCCGTCGCCGCGGCACCGACCCCCGGCCGCGAACCGGTGCCGGACACAAGGTCCTAGCCGGGCGCGAGCCGGGCGATGCGCTCGGCCGCCTGCGGCCAACAGCGGGCCAGTGTGTCGGCGTCGCCGAGCTCGAAGCCCTCCCAGCGGAACGGCGGCGCGGTCGTGCACCCGAGCAGCACCGCCCCGCCGACCGGCTCGGCGCCCATCCACGTCCCGGCCGGCACGACGACCTGCGGGTACTGGCCCGCCTCGAAGTCGATGCCGACCACCGGCTCGCTCACCGAGCCATCGGGGTGGAGGAGGAGCAGCGCGGCTGCCCCACCGTCGTAGCGGTGCCAGATCTCGGTGACGTCGAGGCGGTGCAGCGCCGAGCACTCGCCGGGGGCGAGGAGGTAGGTGATCGCCGCGCTCGCCGCGTCGGCGTGGACGCGACGGAACCACCCACCCTCCCTCTCGAGGGGCGCGAGCCCAAGCCGGGCAATGACGGTGTCGGCGTCCACGACGGGGATCCTAGGACCGTTCGCCGCTCGATGACCGTTCGCCGCTGCGGGGCGAGCGCGCGCGTGCGAGGCTCAGGGCCATGGCCAGCACCGACACCTCCTACGAGCTCGACGGCTCCGTCGCGCTCGTCACCGGAGCGAACCGTGGCCTCGGCCGCCACCTCGCCCTCGCCCTCGCCCGGGCCGGTGCGGTCGTCGCGGCGCACCACCGCGGCGGCGGGCAGGACATCACCGACGCGATCACCGCCGCCGGCGGCCAGGCGCGGGCCTTTGCCGCCGAGCTCACCGATCCGGAGGCCCGACGCGGACTCGCCTGCGCCGTCGTCGACGCGTTCAGCCGCCTCGACGTCGTCGTTGCCAACGCCGCGACCCAGCCGATGTCCCCGCTCACCGAGGTCACCGACGAGGAGGTGGACACCGTCCTCGCCACGAACCTCGCCGCCCCGCTCGCGCTGACCCGCGACGCCGCCGCGGTGCTCGCCCCGGGCGGCGCGATCGTCCACGTGGCCTCGATCGAGGCGTGGCATCCGCTGCCCGCCCACACCCACTACGCCGCATCGAAGGCGGGGCTGGTCACCCTCGTGCGCGCTGCGGCTCACGAGCTCGGGCCGGCGGTGCGGGTCAACGGCGTCGCCCCCGGACTCGTCGCCCGGGAGGGACTCGAGGCCGACTGGCCGGAGGGCGTGGCGCGGTTCACCGCAGCCTCCGCCCTCGACCGCCTCGTCGACCCCGACGAGGTCGCCGACGTCGTGCGCTTCCTCGCCGGCCCGGCGTCGCGGGGGATCACCGGGGTGACGATCCCCGTCGACGGCGGGGTCACGAGCGGGGCGGGCTGGTGAGCGCCGGCCGCGAGCCCCTGCGCGTCGAGCGCTTCGCCGCCTGCACGGCGAGCGTCGAAGAGCTCTGGGCGCTCGTCGGCGACCTCGCCCGTCTCGAGGAGTGGACCGACGCCGCGCTCGTGGCCGCGCCCACGCGCTGGCACGAGGGCGCGGCGGCGACGATCGCCCTCTCGGGCCGGGAGCACACCTGGCACGTGCTCACCCTCCGCGAGCGCACCTGGGAGCTCGTCGCCGAGCTCGAGCAGGGTCGCGTCGGAGCGGGCTGCCACGTCGTCGACGAGGGGACGCGCACGCGGCTCGTGCTCGTGGCCACCCTCGCCCCGGCGGGCTCGCGCTGGAAGGCCCGCACCGTCGAGCTGCCGGCGATGGCCCGCCGTCTCGAGCACTGGGCGGCCGCGGCGGTGCGCCTGGCGAGCCCGCGGTGAGCGCCTGCTCGGGGATCCTGCTCGCCGGCGGGCGCAGCCGGCGGATGGGCGCCGACAAGGCGACGCTTCCCTTGCAGGGTCGCACCCTCGCCGAGCGCGGGGTCGCGGTGCTCGGCGAGCTCACCGACGACGTCGTCCTCGCCCGTGGCACCCTTGCCCCCCTCGAGATCCCCGGCACCCGTGAGGTGCCCGACCCGATCGAGCACGCCGGCCCCCTGGCCGGCCTCGTCGCCGGGCTGCGCGCCGCGCGCCACCCCCGCGTGGCGGTTCTCGCCACCGACCTCCTGGCCCCGCGGGCCGACGTCCTCGCGCGCCTGATCGAGCGGCTCGGCGCCGCCCAGGTCGCGATGCCGCTCGTCGGGGGGCGGCCACAGCCCCTGCACGCCGCGGTGGCCCGCTCGAGCCTCTCCACCCTCGAGCGGGCGCTCGCCGAAGGCGAGCGGCGCCTGCTGCGCGCCTTGGACGCCCTCGACGTCCGGCTCGTCGGCCCCGAGGGCTGGGGCGACCTCGATCCCGACGGCGGATTCGCGCGGGACGCCGACGTGCCCGGCGACCTTGCCGGCGCCACCGATGCGATGGGCGGGTCGGACAGGGGCTGACAGCGCAGGCGGACGTGCCGATCGCGCCGCGATCGTCAATACTGGTGGGCCATGACCGACGAGTACGAGTACGACGACGGCGCGAGCTCCGGTCGCGTGCTGTGGGGGCGCATCGCCCTGCTCCTGCTCGCCCTACTCTTCGTGTTCGTGCTCGGGCGCTGCACCGCCGGTGACGGGGGCGCCTCCGACGAGCAGCTGCAGTCCCTCGAGGAGGAGGTCGAGACCCTCCGCAGCCAGCGTGACGCGCTCCAGGCCGAGATCGACGCCCTCGAGGCCGGCGGCACCGACCCCGCGCCGGAGGACGAGGACGACGAGGACGGCGAGGACAACGAAAACGACGCGGAGGAGTCCGACGACGCCGCCGACGGGGATGGGCGCACCCACGAGGTGACCTCGAACGACACGCTCTACACGATCGCCCAGCAGTACTACGGCGACGGGTCGAAGTTCACGCTCATCACCGAGGCCAACAACCTCTCCCGCGACGATCCGCTGCGCGTCGGGCAGGTGCTGGAGATCCCACCGGAGTCCTAGGGGGCAGCGAGCGCATGGAGCGCCGGTGGGTCGTGCTCGGCCCGGGCCATCCCGACGTGGCCGGCCACCCCGTGCACGCCGCCCACTGGCCGGGACGGGGCGACGGCCCCACCCTCCTGCTCGTCCACGGGCTCGCCGGCTCGCACCTGCACTGGGCGACCCTGGCCCCCGAGCTCGTCCGACGACTCGGAGCGGCCGCCGCCTGGGCTCCCGACCTCGCCGGCTTCGGCCACACCCGCCCGGTCGGTCGGCGTGTCGACGTGGGCGTCGACCTCGCGCTCATCGAGGCCTTCCTCGACGCGGTGGCCGACGGCCGGCAGGTGCTCGTCGTCGGCAACTCCCTCGGGGGACTCCTCGCCCTCCTGCACGCCGCCCGGCCGGGGTGGACCGCGGGGGTCGTCCTCATCGCCCCGGCGAGCCCGATCCCACCCGGTCGTCTGCCCGATCGTGAGGTCGCCGCCCAACTCGGTGCGGCCGCCACCCCCCTGCTCGGCCGGCCGCTCGTCGCGCGCTGGGTCACCCGCGGGGAGGCCGCGAAGCTGCTCGACGCCAGCCACCGGCTCTGCGGCATCGACCCCGCGGCCTTCGACGACCCCTACCGCGAGGAGCGCCTCGCCCTCATCGAGGCCCGCCGCGCCCTGCCCCACACGGCGACGGCGGTCGTCGACGCGACCCGCAGCACGCTGGCCCACGTCGTCGGACCCCGTCGCCTGCGGACGTGGCGGGCGCTCGAGGCCGTTCCTGATCCCGTCCTGCTCATCCACGGCGGGCAGGACCGCCTCCTGCCGGTCGAGGCCTCGCTGCGCCTCGCCGCCCGGCGCCCCACCTGGACGTTGCGCCTGCATCCGCCGCTGGGCCACACGCCGATGATCGACCGCCCCGACGTCATCGCCGACGACATCACCTCGTGGTGGGAGGCCTCGCGGGCGGGTCGTGCCCGCACCGCGTAGGGCCGTGGGCGCGGTACCGCCGAGGGCCCGCCGCACCGCGGGATCGGACATCTCCGCTATCCTGCGCGGGCAAGCACATCCCGACCGCAGCACCCCGCACGACCCTCACGCAGCCGAGGCTCCGTGAGATCAGGTCCCGACCGCGGCCCGCGCCGCAGCAGGAGGTCCCGATGAGCCCTGCGACCGCACCGACCACCAAGGACGTCGTCAAGCGCATCGGAGACACGACCGACGCGGCCCTCGCCTACGTGCGCAAGCCCGACCCGGCGCTCTCGCGCCTCTCCCGCGGCCAACGCGAGCAGCTCATCGCCGACCTGCCGCCGATCACCGCGGGGGCGCTGCTCGGCCCCGACGCCCTCGCGCGCCACCTCGTCGCCTCCGCGGCGAGCGGACGCTACCGCGACCTCTTCGCGCTCTGGGACCTCTTCCGTACCAACCCGGATGCCTGCCGCCCGGTTCTCGCCGACCGGCCCCAGGCCCTCGCGAAGGCACAGGAGGCGATGCGCACGGCGGTGCGCCTGGGGCTGTCGGGCCGCGCGGAGCGGGTCGCGGATGACATCGCCCGCGCCGAGGGCCTCATCTGGCAGTGGTTGCGCGAGATCCTCGACGAGGTCGCTCCCGCCGTCGGCGCGCGTCCGGCGGTCGCCTCCGCGCTGCTGCTGCGCGAGCCCGACGCCGACGTGCCCCTGCCCGATGAGCCCGACGGGCGCTGGCTCGCCGAGGCCGCCGCGGCGGCCGCCGAGGGTCCGCTGGCTCCGCCGATCGAGGAGCGTCTCGCCGCAGGCGTCGACCGGCTCCCGGCGACGATCGCGACGCTGCAACTGGCCCACGCCCGCTACCCCGACAAGGTCGCCGCGTTGCTCAGCCGCGTCGACCTCGACAGTCCCGACGTCGGCGCGATGCTCGCCTGGGCGCGGGACCACGGTTTCGGCGACGCACTCGTCGCACGAATCCGCGAGGGCCTCGACGCCGCAGCCCAACGCGACCGCGCCGAGGCGCTCGCCCTGTGGCGCGCGTGGCGCAAGCGCGGCGTCGACCTCGACTTGCCCGCTTCGGCCCGCGAGCCCTCGCTCGACGGGCTCGACATCACCAGGCCGGAGACCGCCGATCTCATCGCGCTGCTCGCCCGCGAAGGCACCGACCTGCGGTCGCAGGAGGTCCTCGACGCGCTCGCCGAGGAGAACCGTCAACGCGCGGAGAAGGCCTACGAGGCCTTCGTCTGCGCCGACCTCGACGTGACGCTGCCCAAGCCGCTCGAGGGCAACCCCATCGTCAAGGAGGGCACGCGCTGCCCGCACTGCCTCGCCTGGACGTGGGTGCGACCGGGCCATGAGGGCCGCTGCCCACGGCGGGCCCGCGCGGAGGCCGAGGGCAGCACGGCGGCGGCCACCGACGAGGCCGAGGCCGCCGCCGAGACGCCG
>SLNF01000080.1 GCA_007133145.1 Nitriliruptorales bacterium | reverse complement strand
GGGGGCAGGGCGAGGGTCGCCGCCGCGAGGACGCCGAGCCCGAGGGCGGCGGCGAGCCCGAGCGGCCGTGACAGTGGCACCGCGAGCAGGAGGGTCTCGCCGCCCGCACGGACGTCGGGCACCCACAACCGCAGCGCGAAGGCCGCGGAGACGAGGACGTCATGCGACAGCGCGACCCCGTCGAGCACCACGGCGGTGGCCTCACCCGGCAACGGGGCCTGCCCGACCTCGGCCGCGGTGCGGCGGATCGCCTCCTTGAAGCGGCCCGCGCGCTCACGGCGTGCCCGCAGCGGCGACCAGCGCTCGGCCGGGTGCAGGTTGCGCGGGAAGGGCTGGAACTCCGCGGCGGCGGCGACGAGGACGCGCTCGACCGACGGCAGCGCGGCCCGCTGGGAAGCGAGGTCGTCGTAGGCCGCGGGCTCGGCGACGACGACACGGCTGCGGTGGCGCTCGACCACCTCGGCGGTGGCCGCGCCCCCCAGACCCGGCTCGAGGACGACGCAGACCGCGGCGAGACGCCAGGTCGCGAAGGCGGTGATGAGCAGCGCCGGCCCGGTCGGCAGGAGCGTGGCCACGCGGTCGCCGGGCGCGACACCGGCGTCGGCGAGCACCGTCGCGAGGCGGTCGACGTGCTCGAGCACCTCTCGGTAGCTGAGCCGGTGACCGGCGACGTCGATGGCGTCGGTGTCGGGGAAGTCCTGCGCGGCGTCGTCGAGCATCCGTGTCGCCGGCACCGACGGCGCGGGGTAGCTCCCCGGCACACCCGGCGGGTAGGCGCCGCCAGGGTCGCGGCCGCTCACGTCGCCGCAGGCCCGGGGGTGCCGAGCACCGGATCGGAGACGAAGGTCTGGTCGACCCAGGGGAAGACGATGGTGAAGAGGAGGTAGACGACGACCGCGATCGCGACGAGCCCGAGCACGAGCAGGACCGCGCGCCTCACGGCCGAAGCTCCGCGAAGGTCACGAGCCGCTCGGCCGCGCTGAAGCGCGGATGGCAGGTCGTGAGGGTGAGCGTCGGCCGCCCGGTCTCGAGTGGATCCTCGCCGAGGACCCAGCCGTCATGGGGGCTGACGACCTCGCTGGAGGCGACCTCGTAGACGAACCGCTCACCGGCACGGTCGATGACGTGGATCTCGTCCCCCGGCTCGATCTCGTCGAGGCGGAAGAACGGCCGGCCGTAGGTGACGCGGTGGCCGGCCACCGCGAAGTTGCCGTCCTCACCGGGCATCGCGGTGTCGGGGTAGTGCCCCGGGCCACGCTGGAGGTCGGCCACGGTGACCCCGCCGATGACGACGAGCGTCGAGGCGGCCACCGGGCGCTCGTCGCTGCCGGGGCGGTGGAACTCGAGCAGCGCGACCGCCTCCGCCCCGCCGACCTCCCCCGCGGAGGCCTCGGCCCCGCCGCCACCGTCGAGGGTGGGGTCGTCGGGCACGAGCCCCTCGTCCCCCGAGGCCTCACCGTCAGCCGGCCCAGCGGCCTCGTCGAGCTCGCCGGCCTCCCACGCCTCGAGCAGCGCACGCTGCTCGCGCTCGGTGGCGAGGTCGGTGAAGAACATCGCGTAGACGACGTAGAGCGCGACGACGCTGCCGGCGGCGATGAGCGTCCAGCCGGCGACCGCGAGCAGCCGTGCGCCCCACGGCCTGCGCGCCCGCCCGGGGGGCTGGGAGGCGGCTTGACGGGGCGGAGCCTCGGTCGTCATCGCGCCTCCCCCATCGCCGCCTCGCGGCCTGCCGCCGGTCGGTGGCCGTGCACGACCAGCCGGGCCTCGGCCTCGACCTCGAAGCCCAGGCCGAACTCGTCGACGGCGTCGGCGAACCCCCGGACCGCGGCGTCGTCGTCGAGCGCGGCGGTGAGGTCGGCGGGATGGCCGATCGCGGTGACCTCGAAGGGCGGGGTGAAGAAGCGGCCGTTGAGGCGCAGCGTCGTGCCGACGCAGCGGATCGCCGACGTCGCGAGGACCCGCTCGCCGTTGATCGCCATCGCCTCGGCGCCGCCGGCGAAGAGGGCGTTGGCCACCCCCTGGAGGTCCTGCTCGTGGATGATGTAGTCGTTGGGGTCCCCGGTGCCGTCCCACTCGCCGATCGCGTCGTCGAGCCGCACGAGCACGCCAGGGCCGATGACGTCGACGGCGCCGGCGGCCATCCCCAGCTCGTCGACGCTGTCCTTGAGACGCTCGAGCTCGAGGGCGCCGACGGCCACGTCCGCCTCCTGCTCGGCGATCTGCGCGCTGAGCTCCTCGACCTGCGCCTCGAGCTCGGCGGCCCGTCGCTGCTCGGCGGCGATGAGCTCGACGAGCTCCACGCGCCGGCCCATCCGCTCACCCTCGCCTCCGGCGTCGGTCTGTGCGCTCACCACGAGGATGAAGGCCAGCAGCGCGAGGCTTCCGGCGAACGCGAGGCGCGTGCGCCCGCCTCCGTCCGTGGCGTCGGGCGTGGCCATGCGCGGGGCCGATCCTTGCGGGAAGGCGGTCGTCGGGGACCCGACCATCGTCGCGCGCGCCCGGCGTGGGGGCAACTGGCCGAGGCCGACCGGCGACCGGCCGCGGGCGGCCTCCCCGCAGGCGAGGTCGCCCCGGGATCCGCGAACCTGAACGACACCGTTGTCCCCAGGCCTCTCCACAGGTGGGGACAGCCGGTCTCGAGTCTCGACCACAGCAGCGGGAGCCTCGAGTGAGGACCGTGGTCGCGCTGCTCAGCGAGGGCACGCGGCGATGACGTCAGTGTTGTTCATGCTCGCGCCCGCCGGCGCGGCTGCTCCGGACCTCCCGACGGGCCGCCATGCGCTCGCCGCAGTGGCGGGGCGGCATCGGCGTGCCCCGGACGAGGAGGAGCAGCTCGGCCCCGCAGCCCTCGCACCAGTAGGTCGTGCGCTCCTCACGGACGTCGAGGGGCGTGGGCTCACCGGAGGGGATGTGGGCCGCGCCCTCCTGGAAGGAGCGCAGGGAGGCGTACCCGACGCGCAGGATCGCGAGGCCGAGCAGGGGGGCGAGTCCGTACACCGCGGGATAGGCCCCCGTGGCCCACCCCGCGACGGCGACGGCGAGGGCGAGGACGACGAGGGCCCGCAGCACGGCACGAACGGTCATCGGGCCGGCTCCCTGCTCGACGCCTCGACCATGCGCTCGCCCTCGTGCCTGCGGTGGACCCTGCCGGGATCGAACCGGCGACCTCCGCCTTGCAAAGGCGGCGCTCTTCCGACTGAGCTAAGGGCCCGCGACGGTGGTGTCGTCAGGCTCAGAGGTCGCGGGGCTCTTCCCACACCGCGTCGCTGAGCTCGCGCTCCCGCTGCTTGCGCAACGCCACGGCGGCCACGCCCACGACCGCGCCGGCGACGACGAGGAGCTTGCGCATGGGCGCCTCCAGGCTCGCGGATCGACGTGGGCCATCGAGGACTTGAACCTCGGACCTCACCCTTATCAGGGGTGCGCTCTAACCGCCTGAGCTAATGGCCCTTGCGCTCGCGGAGTCTACCGACTCGCCGGTGGGCCTGCAGCCGCCTCCGGCTCACTCGTCCTCGGCGAGGGTGAGCCGCAACCCGCCCATGACGTCGGCGACGAGGTTGTAGAGCAGCGCGCCGAAGACGTTGATGCCGCTCCACAGGACGACGTTGAGGAGGCCGACGAGGAAGGCGGCGCGGAAGAGGTTGCCGGTGTTGATCTGCACGTCGAACTGCAGCTCGGCGAGGAAGGCGAGGAGGGTCTCGATCACGCCGAGCCGCTCGATGGTGACCCAGAACACCCCCAGGCCGAGCATGACGACGACGAGCATCGAGAAGTAGAAGACGAGGCTGAGCTTGAGCACCGACCAGGGGTCGACCTTGCGGACCATGACCCGGCGGCGCACCGGACGGCGCTGCGCGCGCGCCGCTGCGCGGCCCCCGGAGCCGGACGGCCTCTCCCGGGTGGGGTCCTGGGTGGGCCGCGGACCCTCTGCGGGAGGCTGGCCCGCGGTGCGCCCCCTGGCCTGGGTGGGGTCCGCGGCCTGGGTCCTCGCGGAGGCGCCGGCGCCGGGCGCGCTGTCGCGGCGACCCGCGGCGGCCTGCTGCGCGGTGCGTTCGTCGGTCATGGTTGATCCCGTCGGCTCGCGTCAGGCAGGGTCGTCGGGGCTGGGGGGCGTGGCGACGTCCTCGTCGTCGACGACGGGGGCCACCGCCGCGACCTTCGCGTCGTCCGACGGGGTCATGATGCGCACTCCCTGCGTGGCCCGACCCGTCGGGTTGATGTCCTTGACGTCCATACGGATCACCGTACCCCTGTCGGTGACGACGAAGATCTCCTGCTCGAAGGCGGCGACGAGCGCGCCGACGAGGCCCCCGCGCGCGTCGGTGAGCTGCGCGGTCTTCACGCCCTTGCCCCCACGGCGGTGCACCGGGTAGCGCTCGAGGGGGGTGCGCTTGCCGTAGCCGGCCTCGGTGACGACGAGCAGTTGGCCGTCCTCGACGCAGCGCGACATCGCGAGGACCTCGTCGCCCGGTGGCAGGGCCATCCCGCGCACGCCCGAGGTGTCCCGCCCCATCGGGCGGGCGTCGCTCTCGTGGAACCGGATGGCGCGGCCACCGCGGCTGACGAGGACGATGTCGTCCTCGCCGGTCGTGCGCTCGACGCCGATGAGCTCGTCACCGTCGCGCAGGTTGATCGCGATGAGCACCTGACGCGGTGAGTCGTAGGCCCGCAACGGCGTGCGCTTGACCATCCCCTCGCGCGTGGCGAAGACGAGGTAGTCCTCCCCCGCCTCGTGGAGGTCGCGGACCTGCAACACCTCGGCGATCGTCTCACCGGGGCGCAGCGCGAGCCCCTCGACGTTGGCGACGTAGGTGCCCCGGGCCGCGCGCCCCTTCTCGGGGATCTGCCAGGCCTTCACGCGGTAGACCCGGCCTTCGTTGGTGAAGAAGAGCAGCCAGTGGTGCGTCGTCGTGACGAAGAGGTCGCGGACGATGTCGTCGGCCTTGAGCGCCGTGCCCGCCACCCCCTTGCCGCCGCGGCGCTGGGTGCGGTACTCGCTCATGCGGGTGCGCTTGACGTAGCCCGCGCGCGTACGGGTGATGACGACGTCCTCGACGGGGATGAGGTCCTCGACGTCGAGATCGCCCTCCCCCGGCAGGATGCGGGTGCGGCGCGCGTCGGCGTAGGCGTCGCGGATCTCGCCGAGCTCGCTGGCGATGATCTCGCGGACGCGCTCGGGGCGGGCGAGGATGTCGCGGAGGTCGGCGATGCGCTCCTGCAGCTCGGCGTACTCCTCCTGGATGCGCTGGCGCTCGAGCTGGGCAAGCCGGCGCAGCTGCATGTCGAGGATGGCCCGCGCCTGGACCTCGGAGAGGGCGAAGCGCTCCTGGAGCTCGCCGAGCGCGGCGTCGGCGCTCGCCGAGCGGCGGATGAGCTCGATGACCTCGTCGAGGTGGTCGAGCGCG
>SLNF01000270.1 GCA_007133145.1 Nitriliruptorales bacterium | reverse complement strand
CGGCCTCGAGGGCGTCGACGAGCGCGCTGACCTCCGCGAGCCCGCCCGCGGGGCCGGCCTCGACCTCGAGCTCACGCCAACGCACCGGCGGCCCGCCGCCGGCGGCGACCGCCTCGACGGCGTCGTCGCAGACCTCGGCGACGATCCCTTCCTCACCGTGCAGCACGGTGCGCCGCCGGCGGGTGCGCACCGTCGCGACCGGCCGCGGCGTGGCGGTGCCGAGCAGCGCGGCGAGGGTCGCGAGTGCCTCGGCGGGGGGCGGGGTGTCCTCGGCGCCGGGGAAGCCGAGCTCGAAGCGGCGCAACGTCGCGGCGCCCGGCGTCGCCATGGGCAGCTTGACCTGCCAGGTCCCCTCGCGATGGCGTAGCGTCGCGCCGGCCCGCGCGAGGCGCAGGTCGTCGCTGTCGAGGTAGCGGGCGAGCAGCATGCGCTCCTCGGGGGCGTCGGCGCCCACCCCGGACACAGCGCCGGTGAGGTCCGGCACGACGACGTCGGGGTCGGCGACGAGCTTGGCCTCGAGCTCCTCCATGACGGCGGATCCTAGCGGGGGTACCGTCGGGTCCGTGGCGAGTCCACCCGTGGTCTTCCCCGATCCCTCGCGGGCCCCCGCCGACGGCCCGCTGGCCCTCGGCGGCGACCTCTCGGTGGCCACGCTGCTGTCGGCCTACCGCCAGGGCATCTTCCCCTGGCCCCTCGACGACGCCCTCCTGAGCTGGTGGTGCCCCGACCCCCGTGCGGTGCTGCCCCTCGACGGGCTCCACGTCTCCCGCAGCCTCGCCCGCACACTGCGCCGCGGCGAGCTCTCGACGACGACCGACCGCGACTTCCTCGGCGTGCTCGAGGGCTGCGCCGACCGCGAGGTCACGTGGATCACCCCCTGGCTCGTCCACGCCTACCGGGGGCTGCACGCCGCCGGGCACGCCCACAGCGTCGAGGTGTGGGACGCCGGCGGCACCCTCGTCGGCGGCCTCTACGGGGTCGCCCTCGGGGCGGTCTTCAGCGCCGAGTCGATGTTCCACCGCGTCGACGACGCCTCGAAGGTCGCCCTCGTCGGGCTCGTCGAGCGCCTGCGCCGCGGCGGGTTCACGCTCCTCGACGTCCAGTTGCCGACCGACCACCTCGCGCGCCTCGGGGCGGTGACGATGCCCCGGTCGGTCTTCCTCGCCCGTCTCGCCGAGGCGCGTGAGCGCCGCGCGACCTGGCCGGGTGCGGGGTGAGGGCCGGGTGTGCCGTGAGGCGGTGGCGTGGCCTCGCCGCGCTCGTCCTGCTCGCTGCCCTGCTCGCAGGCTGCGCGCTCGACGACCGCCGGATCGACGAGGCGCTCGGTTCCGCCGGCGGCGAGGGGACGCCTCACGGTGAGCCGGACCCCGGGGGCTGTGAGCCCGCCGTGGTCGAGGCCGTCGACGAGGTGCTCGCCTCCCAACTCTCGGCGTTCGCCGCGCAGGACTGGGAGGAGGCCTGGGAACACGCCAGTGACGCCTTCCGGCAGGCCGTCGACGTCGAGGGTCTCGAGCGGATCGTCGAGGAGGGCTTCCCCGTCGTGGCCGAGGCCGCCTCGCACTCCGTCGATGGCTGTGAGCAGCGCGGGGACCGCATCACCGCGCTCGTCACCGTCGTCGGACGCTCGGGGGAGGAGGCCGTCCTGGCCTACGAGCTCGTGAGCGAGCGGGGTGCGTGGGCGGTCGACGGGGCGGTGACCCTCGAGGGGCGTGGCGAGGGCGACCTCGTCGCCGCGACAGGGGGCAGGGGGCCATACCGGCACGCTCGGGTCTGCCAGCTCCGCGCCCGTCCCAGCCCGGGTCCAAGGACAAGGTGAGGGGGCGGCCCCGTTCGAGCGGTTGCGCGCCGGGGGGTCTGCCCGCGCGGTCTGGCGGGTAGCACTGCCAGCAGCGGAACGCGACCGGCAAGGAGGGTGCCGTGGACTTCACCCCGCTGCTCCAGGACGGCGGCAAGATCGTGCTCGTCGTCGCCGACGGGCTCGGCGGCATGGCCGACGCCACACACGACACCGAGCTCGAGGAGGCGGTCACGCCCAACCTCGACGCGCTCGCGGCCGAGGGCGCCACCGGGCTGCTCAACCCCGTGGGCCCCGGCATCACCCCCGGCTCGGGCCCGGGGCACCTCGCGCTCTTCGGCTACGACCCCGAGACCTATGAGCTCGGCCGGGGCGTCCTCTCGGCCACCGGCGTGGAGTTCGACCTGCGGCCCGGTGACGTCGCCGCGCGCGGCAACCTCTGCACGCTCGACGCCGACGGCCTCGTCACCGACCGTCGGGCGGGCCGCATCCCCGACGAGCAGGCCATGCCCCTCGTCGACCGACTCAACGCCGAGGTCGCCGTCGACGGCGCGGAGGTCTTCTTCCGCCACGAGGCCAGCCACCGGGTGCTCCTCGTCGTGCGCGCCGACGGCCTCGACGCCCGCGTCTCCGACACCGACCCCGAGGTCGAGGGACGGCCCGTGAAGACCTGCGAGCCCCTCGACCCCGCCGCGCAGCGCACCGCCGAGCTCATCACCGAGATCGACCGGCAGATCCGTGAGGTCCTCGCCGGGCAGGCCGCGCACGCGCTGCTCCTGCGGGGCTTCGACACCCTCCAGGAGCTGCCGAGCTTCGCCGGCCGCTACGACCTGCGTGCGGCCACCGTCGCGATCTACCCGATGTACCGCGGGGTCTCCGCGCTCGTCGGCATGGACCTGCTACCCCGCCCCGCCGACCTCGAGGAGCAGGTCGCGGCGATGGGCGCCCACTGGGAGGACTACGACTACCTCTTCCTCCACCACAAGTACACCGACGAGGCCGGCCACGACGGTGACCGCGCCCGCAAGATCGCCGAGATCGAGCGGCTCGACGCGGCGATGCCCGGCATCCGTGACCTCGGCCCCGACGTGCTCATCGTCACCGGCGACCACGCGACGCCGAGCCAGCTCTCCGCGCACTCGTGGCACCCGGTGCCGGTGCTCATGTGGGGCCCGCACGTCGGTCGCGACGACGTCGCCCGCTTCGGCGAGCGAGCCTGCGCCCGGGGCATCCTCGGCCAGCGGCCCACCCTCGACCTCATGCCGCTCGCCCTCGCCTCAGCGGGACGGCTCCGCAAGTACGGCGCCTGAGACCGTCCCCGCCGCGCCGTCGACCACGGCGCCGCCGACGGGCACCCTCGCCGGCGGCGCCGCGGTGAAGGCGGCGTGCGCACGGCCAAGGTGGGTCCGGCGGGCTCACGGCCGGGTGACCCGTGGGGTCGCCCCGGCCTAGAGTGAGTGGCGAGCCAGCCTTCCGAGGAGTCCGTCGTGAAGATCGTCGTCGTCGGCGGGGTCGCCGCCGGGATGTCCTGCGCCGCGCGCGCCCGTCGCCTCGACGAGCACGCCGAGATCGTCGTGCTCGAGCGCGCCCGCCACGTCTCCTTCGCCAACTGCGGGCTGCCGTACCACATCGGCGAGGTCATCGAGGAGCGCGACCAGTTGCTCCTGCAGACCCCCGAGAGCCTCCGGGCCTCCCTCGACCTCGACGTCCGGGTGGCGACCGAGGTCACCGGGATCGACCCCGAGCGCAAGGTCGTCCGTGCCCATGACCTCGACGGCGGGCAGACCTACGAGGTGTCCTACGACGCCCTCGTGCTCACCCCCGGCGCGAGCCCGATCGTCCCGCCGCTGCCGGGTGTCGACGACCCCAGGGTCCACGTGCTGCGGCGAATCCGCGACATGGACGCCATCAAGGCCGCCGTCGACGGTCGGGCCGCCGGGGCCGCGCCGGTGCGCCACGCCGTGATCATCGGGGCGGGCTACATCGGCCTGGAGATGGCCGAGAACTTCCGCCACCGCGACGTCGGAGTCACCGTCGTGGAGATGGCCGAGCAGGTCATGCCCCCGCTCGATCGCGAGCTCACCACGCCGATGGAGAGCCACCTGCGCGAGCATGGCGTCGAGCTGCGCCTCGGCACCCGCGCGCGGGCCTTCACCGAGGGCGACGACGGGCGCCTGCGCGTCGAGCTCGCCGACGGCGGGATCGTGCCCACCGACCTCGTCATGCTCGCCGCGGGGGTGCGCCCGGCGACCGAGCTCGCCGAGGCCGCCGGGGTCGCGCTCGGCCCACGCGGGGGGATCAAGGTCGACGAGCACCTACGCACGAGCGTCCCGGACATCTACGCCGCAGGCGACGCCGTGGAGGTCGAGCACCTCGTCCTGCCGGGCTCCTGGCTCATCCCGCTCGCGGGGCCGGCCAACCGGCAGGGCCGCGTCGTCGCCGACAACCTCTGCGGGCGCGACACGACGTTCCCCGCGGTGCAGGGCACCGGCATCGTCAAGGTCTTCGACATGGTCGCCGGGGGCACCGGCGCGAACGAGCGTCAGCTCGCCGCCGCGGGCATCCCCTACGAGCGCGTCCACCTCCACCCGTCGGGCCACGCCGGCTACTACCCCGGCACCCGCCAGATGCACCTCAAGGTCCTCTTCTCGCCCGACGACGGCCGGCTGCTCGGGGCGGGGCTCATCGGCTTCGACGGCGTCGACAAGCGCCTCGACGTCCTCGCCACCGCCCTGCGCGCCGGCATGACCGTCTACGACCTCGAGGAGCTCGAGCTCGGCTACGCGCCCCCGTTCGGCTCGGCGAAGGACCCGGTGAACATGGCCGGCTTCCTCGGCGCGAACCTCCTGCGCGGCGACGTCCGCCTGTGGTATCCCGAGCAGTACCCCACCGTCGTCGAGGGTGCCCGCCTCGTCGACGTCCGCGGCCCGGAGGAGTTCGACGCCTGGCACCTGCCCGGCGCGGAGAACGTCCCGCTTCCGACGCTGAGGGAGGCCTGCGAGCGGTGGGACCGTGAGGTGCCCGTCCGGCTCTACTGCGCCGTCGGCTTCCGCAGCTACCTCGCCTACCGCGCGCTCGTGGGCCGCGGCTTCACCGACGTGCGGACGCTCTCGGGCGGGTCGTCGAGCTTCCGGGCCGCCCGGGACCTGCCCCGGCAGGCGCGGCTCGACAGTCATGAGCCGCTCGTGAGCTATGCGGAGGACCGCACCGGGCCCCAGGCCGTCAGCCCGTCGTCGTGAGTCCCCTCGCGCTCCGACCGCGGCGCGCGCGACGGGCCCTGGCGCGAGGTCGGGGGCCCGGGTTACCGTGCGGGGGCCGACGCCGTGCTGGGGGAGGGGACCCCGATGAGCGACGCCCACCTCGTCCTCGTCGTCACCGTCGCGATCACCGGCCTCGTCGCGCTCGTGTACTCGCCACTGGCCGGCTTCCTCATCGTCAACCTCGCGGGGCTGCTCGCCGCCTCGCCGATCCTGCGCGAGGGGCTCGGCGACCTCCAGCGCTGGTGGCGGGGCCGGCAGTCCGCCGCACCGTAGCGGGGCCGCCACGAGGCCACCCTGGGGCCGCCGGGCCCGGGCGCGACCGCCGCGGAGCCCGCCGGTGACCACAGCGAGCCCGGTGCGGGGCCGACGGCTCGCCGCCGCAGCGG
>SLNF01000166.1 GCA_007133145.1 Nitriliruptorales bacterium | reverse complement strand
GTGCACGGTGCTGTGCTGCACGCGGGCGCGGCCGGGCTGGCAGCAGCCGCGCACGACACCGTTGCCAGCAGGCACCTTCGCCGCTGGATGTCGGACTCAGCCACCGGCCGAGACATCGACGGGCTGGGCGCAAGGGTGGCCCGCGGCCGTGCCTGCCTGCACCTGCGAGCGGGACGGACACCTCCGTGGGCAGCCGGCTCCCCAAGTCGCAGTGCACGGTCTCCGTTCTCCTCGGCGAGCATCTTGAGCGGGCCGCGCAGACCAACCTCGCCGCGGACTCCTGACCTCCTCGGACGGCTATGGCGTTCCCCAGTCGTTCCCCACTTTCTCACGGAGGGCCCGCGAGCTGAGGCGGCAAACGCGGCATTTGAGGCGCGTTCCCCACCTGTTCCCCAGTCTTGACGACCGCCGGCGAAGGGTCGCAACGGAACCAAAACTCCTGCTCAGCCCGCTGAATCTGCGATCTCTCGGGCCCTCGCTAGTTGCGGAGCGCCTCGCTCGCATCGAGGAGGCCAGGGGTTCGATTCCCCTCAGCTCCACTTCCCGGAAGCCCTGCCGCGGCGGGGCTTCCGCGATGCGGGGGGCGCGCTGCTTGCATGCCACGCGCGGGCCGCTGCCCGGTCGTTCCCCGCAACGCGGTGGGACCGGATCGCCGTCCACTCTCTGCCCCACGCCGCAAGCGGGGCCGCCCACGGCGGCAGGTTCCGGGCTTGGGTGGTTGCGGGGTCCGAACCGTCGGTGGTGCGGCGCGGGGAGGGGCGCAGGCGGACCCGCGTCGTCCGCGGCCTCTGGATTGTCGCGGTGTGGTGTGCCACCATCGCGTTCCGCCGCGGAGAGGGGGAGGGCGATGGGGGGTCTTGACGTCGGGTCGTTCGACGCTCCAAGCGAGGAACTGCCAGACCTGCAGAAGGCGCAGGCCCGGCGCCTGGAGGTCGGTGGCCGAAGCGTGTGGAGGTTCGTCTTCGAGCCGGGATGGCGGTACACCGAGCACGTCGAGCCGGAACTGTGCACGGCAGCGCATGCCGCGTATGTGGCATCCGGCAGGCTGCGGATCGCGATGCCGGACGGGACGGAGGCTGAGGCCGGTCCCGGAGCCGTCGTCGTCATCCCGCCGGGGCATGACGCCTGGACCGTCGGCGACGAGCCATGCGTCTTCGTCGACTTCGGTGAGAGCCTCGCGTAGTCGCTCGTCCCCGGTGCCTCGGGCCGGGGTCCGCGGGCTGGTTCCCGCCACGACGCGGCCCCGCAAGGGTGCTCGGCCGACGCCATCCTCGCCTGCCGGCCCAACGCCGCAGGGAGGTGGGGGTTGGTGATGACGGTGACCTGCCGGTCAGCCCGTCGATCCACGGCCGGCATCGTGGGTGGAGGCAGTCCCGCGTGACGCAGGTCCGAGGATGCGCCAGGTCAGGTGTCCCCGCGGCCGCAGCAGTCACCCCGAACAGCAGCCCCGCGCCTCGCCCCCGCGCCGCCGCAGCGTCGACCGGGATGCCCACACCGGCACCATCATGAGGTCACCTGCAATCCGCGGCGCCTCCCGCGCGTCCTCTTGGGTAGCCGCCGTCCCCGGGGGTCCGTGCCTGCGGCCACCCTCGCGGAACGGGCCGGTGGGTACGGCCCACCGACTTCCGTGCGATCCGGCGTCCGGAGGGTCCGGGCGCCAACGGGGCGGCGACGAAGGAGGTTGGGACATGCCCTTCACGCAGATCATCGAACTCGACGGTGTCAAGGACGAACAGGCGTTGCGCCAGCACATCGCCACATGGGAGGCCGACGAGGCCGGAGCCGCACCGGGCTATGTGGGCAGCCGGCTGTTCGCCGATGACGAGGCGCCGGGCCGCTACCTCGTCGCCGTCGACTTCTCCTCCAGGGAGGAGGCCGAGCAGAACAACGCCCGGCCGGAGACCGCCGCATGGGCGGCGACCACGCGCGCCCTCGCCGGCGGTGAGCCCGCCTTCCGCAACCTGAGCGAGGTGTACACCACCTACCGCTGAGGGCCGCGGGCAGCGGTGCCGTCGCGCCTTCCCGCCGCCACCGACATGGTGCGCTGGCGCGCGAGGTCGACGAGTTCGGCGACCGAGCCGCACACCTCACAGCGGTGCGCGAGCACCGTGCCGTCGTTGCGGCCCAGGAGGATGTCGCCGTCAGGGGCGAAGGCCACCGACCCGGTCGCTCCGGGGAAGTGCTGGAGGGACTGGGCGGTGGCGACGTCCCACAGCCACGCCCCGTCGCTGCCCCCGGTGAGCACGAAGCGCCCGTCGTCGTGCCAGGCCACCGAGGAGACGCGTGCTGGCTGGCGCAAGTCGGCGAGGCGTTCACCGGTGGGGGCCTCCCAGAGGCTCGTGACCCCGTCGTCGCCGGCGACGGCGAGCCGCGTCCCGTCGGGGCTGAAGGCGACGTCGTGGCTCGGGACGTCGAGGACGCCGACAGACTCGCCGCTGGTGACCTCCCACAGGCTTACGCCGCCGAGCCCGGCTGCGGCGATGCGGCGGCCGTCGGCATCGAACGTCGCGGCGGAGAGCCGGACCTGGCTCGGCTCGAGCGTCTTGGCCAGGCCGCCGCTGCCGGCCTCCCAGAGCCGGACGATGCCGTCCTGACCCGCGGTGAGGATGTGCCGTCCTGCGGGGCTGAAGGCCACGGCGGTCGTCTGGCACAGCTGGGGGCAGGGCGGCTGCTCGGCGGGCGGCACCTCGATGTGGAGCAGCGGCTCCCCGGTCGCGACGTCGTAGACCGCGGGCGGGAGGTCCTGCGTGCTGATCGTCGCCTGGTAGGGGTTGGCGGCTGCGACGGAGGCGCCGTCGGGACGGAACGAGACGGCGGTGACGTGGCTGTCGGGGACCGCCGTCGAGGCGGTCGCGGTGCCCGAGGCGCGGTCCCAGACCCGCAGGGTGCCGTCCCGGCCGCCCGTGGCCAGCAGCGCGCCGTCGGCGCTGACGTCGAGGCTGCGCACCGCCCCCTCGTGGGCAGCGATCGTGGCGACGGGACCGTCGGGGACCTCCCACACCTCGAGGGCCGCAGCGCGGGTGACGAGGGACGCGCCGTCGAAGGCGAAGGCCACCGAGGAGCGCCCCACGTCGGAGGCGACGCCGCCGTTGAGCGTGAGCTGACCGCGCACGTCGCCGCGCTCGAGGTCCCACACCAGCGCGGTGCCGTCGATGCTCGCGGTCGCGACGAGCGCGCCGTCGGGGGCGAAGTCGGCGTCGATCACCTGGTCGGCGTGGCCTCGCTCCTCAAAGCGCGTCGTGCCGTGCTCGACGTCGACGACCCGCACCGTCCCTGCCCCATCGCCGACGACGAGGAGCCGACCGTCCGGGCTGAAGCCCACGGTCCAGACCGCCTCCGCCAGTCCGTCGACGCGCAGGGAGGGCCCGAGCTCAACGGGGTGGGGCCCGCCCTCGGGGAGCCGCCACACCCCAGCGGTGCCGTCGAGGGATGCCGTCGCGACGTGGCTTCCGTCGGGGCTGAGCTCGACGTCGACGACGGCGCCGTCGTGCGCGAGTGTGGCGAGGACCTCGCCGGAGTCGGCATCGAGGAGGACGACCTCGGGGGCGACGGCGCTCCAGGCGAGGAGAGCCGCGCCGTTCGGGGTCCAGCGGGTGAACGTGGGCCGTGTCGGCGCGGTCAGTGTGCGCAGGTGCCGACCGGAAACGCCGTCCCACAGCTCCAACGCTTCGGTGTTGCTCGCCGTCGCGACACGGCGCCCGTCGGGGCTCCAGGCGGCGCCGTAGACCGTCGTCGGGTGCCGCAGGACCCGGACGTCGCGGTCGCCGGCGAGGTCCCAGATCCGGGCGCCGTCTTCGTGGGTGGTCGCCAGACGTGCGCCATCGGGGCTGAAGCTCGCGGTGAGGCCCCCCTGGGCGTCGTCGGCCAGGTCGGCCAGCACGGCCCCGTCGGTGACGTCGCGCACCTGGACCGTGCCGTCGTGCTCCCGCAGCGCTGCGACGTGGCGGCGGTCGGGCGTGATCGCGAGGTCGCCGCGTCCGCCGGGCAGCTCGAGGCGCGGTGTCGGCGTGACGAGGGCCTGGCGCAACGCGGCGACGGCTTCGTGCGTGGGAGCGACGCGGACCGCCGCGGCGGCGAGTTCGAGGCCTCGACGTGGCTCGACGGCGAGGTTGTTGGCGGCCTCGGCGGCGAGTTGCCGCGAGGTTGCGAGCTCCCTCTGGTCCTCGGCGCGTTCGCGTTCGAGGAAGGCGAGGACCGCAAGGGTCGCGACCATCGCGAGGCCGACGCTGAGCGCCGCGGCGGCGAGGCGGAGCCGACGCAGCCCACGCTGACGCTGCAGCTGCTCGCGGGCGACGCTGGCGTCGAGGAAGGCCCGCTCCTGCTCGTTGGGCGCCTCAGGATGGCGTTCAGCCCACGCGCAGGCCTCGGCGAGCTGGGCTCCCCGATGGAGCGCGTCGGGGTCACGCCCGAGTCGCGTCCACTCCTCGGTGGCGTTGGTGAGCCGGCGGTGCACGATGAGCCCGGAGCGGCCCTCCTCCACCCATTCGCGCAGCCTTGGCCAGCCGGCGACAAGGGCCTCGTGGCTGATCTCGACCCACGCTGCGCCGTCGGGCGAGCCGTTGGTCGTGAGCAGTCGCGCCTCGGCGAGCCGCTCGACGATCGTGCCCGCCGTGGCCGCGTCCTCTGCCGGTGTGAGGATCTCGGCCAGCGGCACGCGCCGCCGGAGGTCGCCGGCGCCCTCGACGGGCTCGACGAGTCGCAGCAGCAGACGACGTGTCGCAGCGCGCTCGGCCGGCGAGAGCGTCTGGTAGACCGCCTCGGCGCGCTGGGCGAGCGCACCCTCCACGCCGCCGGTGTCGCGGTAGGCCGCGAGCGTCAGACCGTCGCTGCCGCGTCGGCACCACAACTCGAGGAGGCAGTGTGACAGCAGGGGCAGTGAGCCTGGACGGCGCGCGACGTCCCCGAGGATCGTCTCGACCAGCCCCGGCTCCGTGCGAACCTCGGCGAGGCGGGCGGGGCCGGTGATCGCCTCGGCGAGGCCGACCTCGTCCATCGCGGTGAGCAGCAACTGCTGGCGGGAGGTGAGGTCGGCGAAGCGGGGGTGCTCAGCCAGCCGCGGGTAGAGGTCGGCGCGCAGGGTGACGACCACGACGGTGCGCCCGCCGGCGGTGGACACCGCGGCGGTGAGGGCGTCGAGGAAGGCTTGGCGCCGCGCAGCGTCGACGCCGGGGGCGAAGGCCTCCTCGAGTTGGTCGATCACGAAGACGATCCGTCGGTCCGGCGGGGCGTCGGCACCGACGACGCTCTGCACCACCCGGTCGAGGGTGCCGCTGTCGGCGGTGAGCCTCGCGCACGTGGCCTCCTCGGTGAGGTCGGGGTCGAGTCCGGTGAGCTCGCCGGCGAGGGCGCCCAGCGGGTCGCGGCCCGGGCGGAGCACGCGGATGGCCCACGTGTCGGCGCTGGGCAGGGCCCCGCGGCGCAGCGCCGGTACGAGGCCGGCACGCACGAGCGAGGACTTGCCGCACCCCGAGGACCCCAGGAC
>SLNF01000236.1 GCA_007133145.1 Nitriliruptorales bacterium | reverse complement strand
GCCTGCGCAGCGAGCGCGAGGGCTGCGGCGAGGGCCGGCAGGCCGAGCAGCCAGGGACGCGTCACGCCCGCGGCTCAGTCGTCGACGAGCTTGTAGCCGACCCCCCGCACCGTGACGATGATCGCGGGGTCGTGCGGGTCGTGCTCGAGCCGGCCTCGCAGCCGCTTGATGTGGACGTCGAGGGTCTTGGTGTCGCCGACGTAGTCCGCGCCCCAGATCCGGTCGATGAGGACCTCCCGGGTGAGCACCCGCCCGGCGTTGCGCACGAGCAGCTCGAGCAGGGCGAACTCCTTGGGGGGCAGCTGCACCGGCTCGCCACGCACGACGACCTCGTAACGCTCGGGGTCGACGCGCACCCCCGAGGCCTCGAGCGGCGAGCCGAGCTCGGGCACGTCCCACTCGCCGCCGCGGCGCAGCACCGCGCGCACCCGCGCGGCGAGCTCGCGCATGCTGAAGGGCTTCGTGACGTAGTCGTCGGCGCCGAGCTCGAGGCCGACGACCTTGTCGACCTCGCTGTCGCGGGCGGTGAGCATGATGATCGGCACGGCGCTGCGGGCCCGCAGCAGCTTGCAGACCTCGGTGCCGGCCATGCCCGGCAGCATGAGGTCGAGGAGCACGAGGTCGGGACGCTCCCGGTCGAAGACGGCGAGGGCCTCGGCGCCGTCGACCGCGCTCACGGTGTCGAAGCCGTCGGCGGTGAGACCGAACTCGAGGGCCTCGACGAGCGAGGGCTCGTCCTCCACGACGAGGATCTTGGGCATGTCACGCGCAGTGTAGGGAGGCTCGGCGGCCCCGATCCGCCGCGCGGGCTCCGGCCCGACGGTTTTCATCGTCCGTTCACCGTGCCTTCCCGGCGCCGTCGCCTCGCCGCCATCCGTAGTATGCCGCTGGCGACGTCACTGCACCCGGTACGGACGGCGCCCGGCCGGCACGAGGACGCCCGCGAGCACTGGAGGCGACCGCGGATGGAGGAGCTGCGCAAGGCCTACCGCAGCGAGCTCGCCGCGCTCGAGGACGGCCTGCTCGGCGCCGGCGCGCGCACCGCCGACCTCCTCGACAGCGCCGTCGCCGGGCTCGCCGACGGCCGCTCGGCCGACGCCGTCCGCGCCGGGCAGCGCGAGATCGACGACGAGCTCGAGCGACTGCGCGAGCGTGGGCTGCTCATCCTCGTGCGCCAGGCTCCGGTCGCCGCCGAGCTCCGGCTCGTCCACGCGCTGCTCACCGCCGCCCAGCACGTCGAGCGGATGGCCGGCCTCGCGCTCAAGGTCGCGATCACCGCCGAGCAGGTCGACCACGCCGAGCGCGACGAGGAGGTCGTCACCCAGCTCGAGGAGATGGGCCGGCGCGCCCGGAGCACCGCCGCCCGCGGGCTCGAGGCGCTCGCGCGGCGCGACGCCGCCGCCGGACGCGAGCTCCACGAGCTCGACGACCCGCTCGACCGCCTCCAGGACGGCGTCTTCGCCCTGCTGCTGAGCCGCGGTGGCGACCGCCTCGCCTGGGCGCTGCGGATGACGATCGTTGCCCGCTGCCTCGAGCGCTTCGGCGACCACGCCGTCGAGATCGGCGAGCAGGCGACGCTCATCGTCCCCGACCGGTCGCGCTGAGGAGGCCGCGCGCCGCGCGAGACGGGAGGCGCCGGCCTCAGCGCGGGACGGCAGCCTCAGTTTGGGACGCCGGCCTGACCGCGGGACGCCGGCCTGACCGCGGGACGCCGGCCTCAGCGCGGGACGTCAGCCTCAGCGCCCGCCGTCGAGCTCGGCGACGAGGCCCTCGACGCGGCGGGCGATGTCGTCGCGGATCTCCCGGACGCGCTCCATCGGCTTGCCCTTGGGGTCCTCGAGCGCCCAGTCCTCCATGGGCGTCGTCGTCGCCGGGCACGCCTCCTCGACGTTGCAGCCCATCGAGATGAGCCGCTGCGCACCGTCGGCGAGCTCGGTGGTGAGCAGGCGACCGGGCGTCTCGGGCAGGTCGATGCCGATCTCGGCGAGCGCGGCGACGACCTCGGGATGCGGACGCTCGGCGGGCATCGTGCCCGCGCTCGCCGTCGCGTAGCGGTCACCAGCGGCGCGGGTGAAGAGCGCCTCGGCCATGCGGGAGCGCCCGGCGTTGTGGACGCAGACGAAGAGGACGTCGGCCATCAGTGGTGCTCCTTGGTGGCGGGGACGGCGAGCTCGTCGAGGAGATCGCGCACGAGCAGGTCGATGTCGTCGCGGATCCTACGGACCGTGTCGAGGTCGCGCCCGGCGGGGTCGGCGAGTTCCCAGTCGCGGTAGCGGATCCCGGGGTAGACCGGGCACGCGTCGCCGCAGCCCATCGTCACGACGACGTCGGCGGCCCGGACGACCTCGTCGGTCAGCGGCTTGGGGTAGGCCTCGCCGGCGTCGATGTCGAGCTCGGCGAGGACCGTCGCGACGTGCGGGTTGAGCTCGTCGGCCGGCGCGGTGCCCGCTGAGCGCACGCCCACCCGGCCCCCGCTGCGATGCTCGAGGAGCGCGGCGGCGAGCTGGCTGCGCCCCGCGTTGTGGGTGCACACGAGCAGGACCTCCGGGGCCTCCTTGGCGAGCGCCCCCTCGGCCTGGGCCCGTGCCGTCAGGCGCTCACGGGCGAAGCGGTGGACGAGCACCGGCACGAAGGCGGTGATCGGCGCGTCGCGCCAGCGCTCGAGGGTGTCATCGACGACGCCCTCGACGGTCTCGGGGCTGTAGGTGCCCGCGAACTGCGCAACAAGTCCGCCCACGACGGCGTCGATGTGCCGGCGGGCCTCCTCGCCGAGCCAGGCGTGCTCCCTGAGCGGCATGCATCCTCCTGACACCGTCGTGGCGGCGGCGCCGCCGTTCCCCGCAGTAGGGTGCGGCGCCGATCTGGCGCGCCGGTGAACGCCCGACGACACCGGGGCCAACAGCGCATGGCGCGAGGTCGTCGGGCCGGCTGCGGTCCCGCTTTCGCCGACGCGCGGCATCGCGTTCACCTTCGGTTCACGTACGGGGGCCATCCTCTTGCTGTGACCATGCGACCCCTGTCCACGGAGGAGTGATGGAGCAGCCCCGCACCGCCACCGAGCCCGACACCCCGGCCAGCGCGGTGCCGCGCGACGAGCCCGCGCCAGCCTCGCAGGGCGGCACGCCCGAGGCGCGGATCGACGACGCGGTCTTCGACATCAGCGGTCTCACCGTGCGCTACGGCAGCTTCACCGCCGTGCGCGACATCGGGATGCAGGTGCCGCGACATGAGATCACCGCGCTCATCGGCCCTTCGGGCTGCGGCAAGTCCACGCTGCTGCGCAGCCTCAACCGCATGAACGACCTCATCCCGGTGGCGTCGACTGAAGGCGAGGTCCTCTACAACGGCGAGGACATCTACGCCGACTGGGTCGACCCCGTCGAGGTGCGCCGCCGCATCGGCATGGTCTTCCAGAAGCCGAACCCGTTCCCGAAGTCGATCTACGACAACGTCGCCTTCGGCCCGAAGCTCAACGGCTACAAGGGCAACATGGACGACCTCGTCGAGGAGTCGCTGCGCCGCGCCGCGCTCTGGGACGAGGTCAGCGGCAAGCTCAAGGACAACGGCCTGTCGCTGTCGGGCGGGCAGCAGCAGCGGCTGTGCATCGCCAGGGCCATCGCCGTGAGCCCCGACGTCATCCTCATGGACGAGCCGTGCTCGGCCCTCGATCCGATCGCGACGCTGAAGATCGAGGACCTCATGCGGGAGATGAAGGACGACTACACGATCGTCATCGTCACCCACAACATGCAGCAGGCCGCCCGCGTCTCCGACTACACGGCGTTCTTCACCGTCGACGTCGACGACGAGGTCGGTGAGCGCACCGGCGCCCTCGTCGAGTTCGACGCGACCGAGCGCATCTTCACCCAGGCCAGCGACCAGCGCACCGAGGACTACATCACCGGTCGCTTCGGCTGACATGCCCCGCCGTACGACCGCGGCCCCGCCTCGGCAATGAGGCGGGGCCGCTGTCGTATGGGCGGGCGTGCCCGCGGGGATCAGCGGGCCTGGCTCCGGCTCGCGATGAAGCGGGCGATGATCGACAGGAGCAGGACGATGACGATGAGCGTGAACCCGCCGGCCCACGCGCGCTCGATGCCGGGCTCGAACGGCTGGGTGAACCCGTCGACCATGAGCAGGCCGATGTCGGCCTGCGGGGCTCCCCACAGCGAGAGGATGACCTCGCGTGCCCCGAGGGCGGTGAGGATGAGCGGGGCGGTCTCCCCCGCGCCGCGAGCCACCGCGAGGATCGCCCCGGTCGTGATGCCGGGCGCCGCGGCGGGCAACGTGACCTTGAGCGCCGTCTGCCACTTGCGGGCGCCGAGGCCGTAGCTCGCGTTCTTGAGGTCCTCGGGCACGAGCCGGAGCATCTCCTCGCTCGAGCGCACGACGATCGGCAGCATGAGGATGCCGAGCGCCGCGGCACCGGCGAGCGTGCCGAAGCCGAGGCCCGCACCACCCGCCCCGCTCACGAGCAGGGCATAGACCGCGAGGCCGACGAAGACCGACGGGGTGCCGGTCATGACGTCGGTGAAGAAGCGGACAATGTAGGCATACTTCGACCCGCCGTACTCGGTGAGGAAGATCGCGGCGAGGACGCCGACGGGGATGACGACGACCGCGGCGACGCCGGTCATGTAGAGCGTGCCGACGATCCCGTGGAGGTAGCCGCCGCCACGCTCGCGGTACGACAGCGGCTCGACCTGGGTGATGAAGTCGAGCGAGAGGGCGGGCAGGCCGTTGGCGAGCACCTGCCACAGCAGCAGGACGAGCGGGACGATCGCCGCGGCGACGGTGAAGCCGAGCACGACGGTCATGAGCCGCGAGGTGCCCTCGCGTCGGCGCGCGTTGGGCGCCTTCTCCGCGAGGCTCACGTGCCCGCCGGGACGGTCGGGTCGGGTTGGGGTCTCGACGCTCATAGCGCGGCATCTCCCGAGAACTGCCCGACGCGGTAGACGATGAGTCGGGCGATGACGTTGACGATCGTCGTGATGAGGAAGAGCGTCACGCCGATGGCGAGCAGCGCCCAGATCGCCTCGGGCGCGGCGTCGGCGAAGGTGTTGACGATGATCGAGGTCATCGCGTCGCCGCCGAAGAAGAGCTGCGGGGCCCAGCGCTGACTCGCGCCGATGAGGAAGGCGATCGCGATCGTCTCGCCGAGCGCGCGCCCGAGGCCGAGCATCGAGCCCCCGACGATGCCGGAGAAGCTGCGCGGCACGATGACCTTGCGCATCACCTCCCAGCGCGTCGCACCCATCGCGTAGGCGGCGTTGACCTCGTCGCGGGGGACCTGCGCGAAGCTCTCACGGCAGATCGCGGTGATGATCGGCAGGATCATGATCGCGAGGATGTTCGCCGCCGACCAGTAGCTCGACAGCAGCACCGGAGGGCCGAAGAACGTGAGGTTGCCGAGGGGGCTTTCGGCGAGGAACTGCCCCACCGGCTCCCAGATGTAGAGCCGGAAGAAGTAGATGCCGACGAGGGCGTAGACGACGCTCGGGACCATCGCGAGGAGCTCGACGGTCG
>SLNF01000358.1 GCA_007133145.1 Nitriliruptorales bacterium | reverse complement strand
GCCGCGGTCGCAGCCGCCGCCATGGCGTGGCAGGTCGGCTCGCGGGGGGCCGCCCTCGAGGTGCGCGTGTCCACGCCGCCGGGCCCCGCACTCGTCGCTACCGCCGACGGCCTGGCTGCGGCGATGGTGCTCACCGCCTCGCTCGTCGGGCTGATCGGTGCCCTCTTCGCCGCCTTGGAGTCCGAGGACCGTCCGGGGTCCTCGTCGGCGTACTGGCCGCTCTGGTTGTTGCTGTGGGCGGCGCTGCACGCGGTCTTCCTCGCCGGGGACCTCTTCGGCCTCTACCTCATGCTCGAGCTCCTCTCGATCACCGGCGCCGCCCTCGTCTCCCTGCAGGGGGAGCCGCGGGCGCTCGTGGCCAGCGCCCGCTACTTCTACGCCGAGCTCGTCGCGTCGCTGACCTTCCTCCTCGGTCTCGCGCTCGTGTGGGGGCAGGCCGGCACCCTCGTGCTCGGCGATCTGCCCGCCGACCTCGGGGAGAGCGGTGTGGGGCGCCTTGCCCTCGGGGTGCTCACCGCTGGCCTCCTGCTGAAGGTGCCGCTCGTGCCGCTGCACTTCTGGCTGCCACCGGCGCACTGGCTCGCGCCGGCCGCGGTGAGCCCGATCCTCTCGGCGGTCGTCGTGAAGTCGGCGTTCACCGTGCTGCTGCGGCTGTGGTTCGTCGCCCTGCCGGGCGCTCCCACCACGCAGGCCGGCGTCCTGCTCGGTCTCCTCGGCGCGGGCGCGATCGTCTGGGGCTCGCTCAACGCCCTGCGCGCCCCACGCCTGAAGCTGCTCATCGCCCACTCGGCCGTCGCCCAGCTCGGGCTGCTCTTCCTCCTGCCGCCCCTCGTGCTCGCCGGCGCCGGCCAGGCCTGGACCGGGGGTGTGCTCCAGGCCGTCGGCCACGCGCCTCCCAAGGCCGCGCTGCTGCTCGCCGCGGTGGCCCTGGCCCGTGGACGCGGTGGCGACGACGTCGCCGCCGCCGCCGGTGGCGCCTCCCGCCGACCGGTGGCGGTCTTCGCCTTCGGCATCGCGGCCGTGAGCCTCGTCGGCCTGCCACCGAGCGCGGGATTCGTCGCGAAGTGGTACCTCCTGCTCGCCAGCCTCGAGGCCGGTCAGTGGTGGTGGGTGCCGCTCATCGTCGTCGGCAGTCTGCTCACCGCCGCCTACCTCATGCGGGTCCTCAGCAGGGCGATGCGCCCGGGCGACCCTGCGCAGCCTCGCGTGGTGGGTCCGGTCGACGTCCTCGCCCTGGCGTTGGCGCTCGTGGCCCTCGTGCTGGGTCTGTGGCCCGGCCCCCTGCTCGAGCTCCTCGAGATCGGCGCGCCCCTGCCGGGTCCGGGAGGTGGGTGAGGTGACCGCGACCGCCGCGCTGCCGCTCGCCCTCCTGCTGACCTCGCTCGTGCCGGCACTCGTGATCTTCACGCTGCCCGAGGAGCGCGAGCGCACCCGGACGGTCGTGAACATGACCGGCGCGATCGCGAAGGTCGTCCTCGCGGCAGTGCTCATCGTCGGGGTGCTCGACGGACAGGTCTACGAGTGGCGCATGCCGCTGCTGCCGGGCACCGACCTCATCCTGCGTGTCGACCCTATCCCCCTGCTGTTCGTCGCCCTCTCCGCGGTGCTGTGGCTCACGACGACGGTCTACGCGATCGGCTACCTCGAGGGCGACGCGCACCGGTCGCGCTTCTTCGGCTTCTTCAGCCTCTGCGTGACCGCGACGATCGGCATCGCCCTCGCCGGCAACCTCCTCACCTTCCTGCTCTTCTACGAGCTGCTCACCGTGGCGACCTACCCGCTCGTCGTGCACCGCGGCGACACCGCGGCGATCGCGGGTGGGCGCTCCTACCTGCTCTACGCGGTCACCGGTGGCGCGGTCCTGCTGGCGGGCATCGTCTGGCTCCACGCCCTGGCCGGCTCGGTCGAGTTCCTCGAGCACGGGGCGCTCGAGCCGCTCGGCATCGAGCACCGCACCGAGCTCACGACGATCTTCGCCCTGCTCGTCGCCGGGCTCGGCGTCAAGGCCGCGGTCGTGCCGCTGCACGGCTGGCTGCCGCAGGCGATGGTCGCGCCCGCGCCGGTCAGCGCGCTGCTCCACGCCGTCGCCGTCGTCAAGGCCGGCGCGTACGGCATCGTCCGCATCACCTACGATCTCTACGGGCAGGCACTGGCGACCTCGCTCGGTCTGCTCACGCCGCTCGCGGTCCTCGCCGCAGCCACCATCGTCTACGGCTCCCTGCGGGCTCTCGCCGAGGACGACCTCAAGAAGCGTCTCGCGTTCTCGACGGTCAGCCAGCTCTCCTACGTCATCCTCGGGGTCGGCCTCGCCTCGCTGACCGGGGCGACCGGCGGCCTGGTCCACCTCGTCCACCAGGGCGTCCAGAAGGTCACGCTCTTCTACTGCGCCGGCAACCTCGCCAAGGCCCTCGGCGTGAAGAAGGTCAGCGACATGGACGGCGTGGGCCGGCGGCTGCCGTTGACGATGGGCGCGTTCACCCTCGCCGCGCTCGGCATGATCGGGATCCCGCCGACCGCGGGCTTCATCACGAAGTGGCACCTGGGCCTCGGCAGCCTCGACGCCGGCCAGGGCTGGGTGCTCGCCGTGCTCGTGGCGAGCAGCCTCCTCAACGCCGCCTACTTCCTGCCGGCGATCGCCCGCGCGTGGTTCCCTCGAGGTGAGCAGCCCTCGCCCGAGCCCGCGTTCGCCGCCGAGCGCCGCACGCTGTCGTGGTGGCTGCTCGCCCCGCCGCTGGCCACCGCCGCGACCGTGCTCCTCCTCGGTCTGCTCGCCGGCATGCCGCTGAGCCCTCTGTCGTGGGCGGTGCTCATCGCCGAGGAGGTGCTCGCGCGATGACCGCGGCCGTCCTCTGGCTCTCCCCGGTGCTCCTGCCGCTGACCGGGGCGTTGCTCGTGCGCCTGCCTGGCCGGTGGTGGCCGTGGCTGCTGCCGCTCGCGCCGCTGCCGGCCGGCGCGCTCGCGCTCGCCGATGCGCCCGCACCCCCGCTCGACCTGCCCTGGGTGCTGCTCGACGCCCGGCTCCTGCTCGACCCCGTCGGGCGCGTCCTGCTCGCGATGACCGCGCTGCTGTGGGCAGCCGCGGGGCTGGCCGCGAGGGCGCGCGCCACCGACCGGCGCGGCTTCGGCTCCCTGTGGCTGCTCACGCTCGCCGGGAACGTCGGCCTGCTCCTCGCCGGCGACGTCGTGTCGTTCTACGCGCTCTTCGCCCTCATGACCTTCGCGGCCTACGGCCTCGTCGTCGACGACCGCAGCGGCGAGGCGTTGCGGGCGGGCCGGGTCTACGTCGTCTTCGCCGTCCTCGGCGAGTCCCTGCTGCTCGCCGGCTTCCTCGTCGCGGTCGGGGAGGCCGGCGGCGCGGTCGACCTCACCGTCGTGCGCGACGCCGTGGCTGACAGCGACCAGCGCGATCTCATCATCGGCCTGCTCCTCGCCGGCTTCGCCGTCAAGGCCGGGGTCGTGCCGCTGCACGGGTGGTTGCCGCTGGCCCACCCCGCTGCGCCGGTTCCCGCGAGCGCGGTGCTCAGCGGCGCCATGCTCAAGGCGGGTCTCGTCGGCTGGCTGCGTCTCATGCCGCTCGGGGAGGCCACGCTGCCGGGCTGGTCGGCGGCGCTGCTGACCGTCGGGCTGCTCAGCGCCTTCGCCGGCGTCGCGATCGGGCTCACGCAGCGCGAGGCCAAGGTCGTGCTCGCCTACTCGAGCGTGAGCCAGATGGGCTTCGTCGCGCTGCTCGTCGGCGTGGCCGCGAGCAGCCCGGAGGCGAGCGCGGCGGGTATCGCCGCGGCGGTGGCCTACGCGGTGCACCACGGCCTGGCCAAGGGCGCACTCTTCCTCGGCGTGGGCATGGTCGGCGACCGCGCAGGGCCCTGGCGCAGGCGCCTCGTCGCCGCCGGCCTCGCCCTGCCCGCGCTGTCGCTGGCCGGCCTGCCGCTCTCGAGCGGCGCGCTCGCGAAGGTCTGGGCCAAGGACGCCCTCGCGCTCGCGCCCGGGGGCTGGCCCGAGCCGGTCACCACTGCGCTGTCGTTCGCCGCGGTCGGCACGACGCTGCTCATGGCGCGCCTGCTCTGGGTGCTGCGTGGCGCCCCGGCCAAGGGCGACCCGTCGGTCGCGCGCGATCTCGCCTGGGCCGTCGTCCTGGCCGCCGTCGCCGTCGGCACCTGGGCGCTGCCGGCGGTGCTGGGTCCCGTGATCGCGCTGCCGCCGCCGAGCCCCGGCCTCGTCGTCGACGCCCTGTGGCCCGTCGCACTCGGCACGGCGCTCGCCGCGCTCGTCTGGTGGCTTGCCGAGCGCACCCCCACGAGGGTGCCCGCCGTGCCGGCCGGCGACGTCGTCGTCAGCGCCGAGTCGGTCGTGCGATGGCTCGCCGCGTGCTGGCGGGACCTCCTCGCGCCGGCGCTCGGCAGGCTCGTCGCGTTCGGCGACCGATCCCGCCGCCGCGTCGCGGGCCTGCTCGCCGCCGGCGGTGCGGTCGAGCGCGTCGACCTCCGCCTGACGCGGTGGCGCACCGCCGGCGCGCTCTTCGGGCTCGTCGCCGCCGTGCTGCTCGCCACGCTTCTGCTGCCCGCCGCGTGAGCCGGCGCGCTGGTCGAGGGTCCGCGCGGGCTGGCCCGTTCGTCCCGTGTGCGGAGCCGGGCGCACGGAACACTCCTGTCATGCACGATGTCCGGAAGGCGGAGACGCTCGCCCCCGACGTCGTGCGCCTCGAGATCGCCGCGCCCCGTGTCGCGCGCTACCGCCGGGCAGGACAGTTCGTCATCGTGCGCGTACGGGAGGGTGGGGAGCGCATCCCCCTCACGATCGTCGACGCCGACCCCGAGGCGGGCACGATCACCCTCGTCGTGCAGGTGGTGGGCCTCACCACGCGCCTGCTCTCCGCGCTGCGCCCCGGCGAAGCGCTGACCGACGTCGTCGGCCCGCTCGGCACACCGAGCGACTGCGGCTACGAGGGCCACGTCGTCTCCGTGGCAGGCGGGGTCGGCGCGGCCCTGGCCTACCCGCGCGCGCTCGCCCGCCGCGCCACGGGCAACACCGTCACGGTCATCCTCGGCGCCCGCCACGCCGACCTCCTCCTGCTCGTCGAGGAGCTCGGGCAGGTCGCCGACACGTTGCACCTCGTCACCGAGGATGGCTCGCGGGGCCGCAGGGGCATCGTGACCGACGTGCTCGCCGACGTGCTCGCCGACGCCGAGGCGCGTGGCAGACCCTGCGACCGTGTGGTGACCTTCGGGCCCGAGCCGATGATGGCCGCCGTCGCCGAGACCACGAGGGGTCACGCGATCCCGACGACGGCGAGCCTCAACCCCCTCATGCTCGACGGGACGGGGATGTGTGGCGGGTGTCGGGTGCGCGTCGACGGCGCGACGGTCTTCCCCTGCCTCGACGGCCCCGACATCGACGCCCACGCCGTCGACTTCGCGCTGCTCGCCCGCCGCAACCGCAGCTTCGCTGACGAGGAGGCTGACGCGCTCGAGCGCAGTCGGGAGGTGGTCGGCGTCGCCCCCGCCGGGCGCGGAGCGGGCGTCGCGTCGGTGGGGACCGTGCCGGCGCCGACGCGTCCCGCGCGGGTGGGGCCGGTGCGCGGGCTGGCGGTGGCGCTGGGCTTTGCCGG
>SLNF01000252.1 GCA_007133145.1 Nitriliruptorales bacterium | reverse complement strand
CGCCACGGCGGCGTCGGGCGGGGGCTGGCCGGTCTGCGATGCGGAGGTGGCACGGGGGGCGGTGGTGCTCGAGTCGCTCGAGCATGACCCCGTCGACGCCGGCGAAGCCCTGCGGTTGGGCGCGACATCGACGCCACCGGAAGCGAGGCCGCGCCGCGCCGCCCATGAGCGGTGGCCCCGGCACGGGCCCGGAGGCGCCATGGTGGAGCGGACGTGCGTCGCCCCACGGTCGCGTCGGCGGTCTCAGCTGGGAGATCCCAGCCGCAAGCGGACGCCGCGCAGCAACACCCCGAGATGGCGGCCCGGGCGCAACCAGTCGGCGAAGGAGGGCGCGTCGCCCAAGGTCACCGCGACCCGCGCGATCTGTGCCGGGCCTCGGCACGTCACGGGGATCGTGATCACGTCGCCAGCGGCCCGCACCTGCGCGAGCGATACCCGCAGCACGGCGGGCACGGCAGGCCCGCGGGTGACGACCGCGACACGCACCGACCAGCCCACCCCGCGGGCTTCCAGTGAGCATCTGCCGGCGGGCGCTGCCGAGAACTCCGCGAGACTCTTCGGCAACGCCCAGTGCGCCCGTCCGGCGTGCAGGGAGGTCAGCGAATCGACCGCGATGAGCGGCACGTGCAGACGCCAGAGGCCGCCACGGACGAGCGTGGGCGAGGCCAGCAACTCGTCGTAGGACCCCACTGGCGTGGCGTGGTAGCGCACGAATCCAGCAACCGCGAACCGGGCCACCCGGCGGGCACGAACTCCCCGAGGCAGCGCCGCGCCGGCTGCAGCGGTCGCACGGTGCGTCCACAGCACGGCGTCGACGGTCGTGTCCCACGGCGGCGACGGCGTTGTGGAGGGCAACCGTGCTGCGTCGGCGGCGGTGAGGCGACTCTCGGGCACGCCCGGTATCCCCCGTAGCCCAGCACCCGAGGGCTCATGGCCGGAGTCCGCCGATCCCATCGACGCAGCCTAACCGGCCCCCCGGCCGGTCGGCACGGAGCGGGGGAGATCGCAGCCTTGTGGTCGGCAGTTCGGGATGGAACGATCGTGCCTGAACGGCGGTGAGGGGGCAGCCAGCCATGGTCGTCGCACCCGCAGTCGTGATCGACGCCAAATCCCCGGAGCGAACGGTCGCCGAGGATGGGTGAACGTCTGCGCGACGACCGTGTGCTGCCACTCACGTGGTGGGTGGCGCTGCTCGTCGCACCCATCCTCCTGGCCGCCGGGGCGATCCTCACCCTCTTCCCCGGCGACACCGAGGCGCTGTGGGCCTGGCCGATGGGCCCGGAGATGACCTCGTTGGCGGTCGGTGGCGGCTACGCCGCGGGCGCGGTGCTCTTCCTCCGCTCCCTGCGGGCCGGGGCATGGCACCGCATCAGCGTGGTGTTCCTCGTCGCCGCGGTCCTCACCGTCGGTCTGCTCGGCGCGACCTTGCTGCACTGGGAACTGTTCAGCCACGGGCACGTGTCGTTCTGGGCATGGCTCGTCGTGTACCTCATTACCCCGGTTCTGCTGCCCACGGTGTGGATCCTCAACCGGCGGTACGACCCGGGTGCGCCCGCTCCGGGCACCCCGCTCGTGCCACGGTGGGTGCGGCGCACGGTGGGCGCCGTCGGCGTCGTGCAGATCATCGTGGCGCTGTCCTTCTACGCGCGTCCCGAAGTCGGCATGGCGCTGTGGCCGTGGGAGTTGACCCCGCTGACGACGCGCACCCTGGCGTCCTTCCTGGCCTTCATCGGCGCGATGTGGCTGGCGTTCTTGTTCGAAGCGCGCTGGAGCGCCCTGCGCCTGCACGTCGAGAGCGCAACCTTGGGGCTGGCCCTCGTGGCCGTCGGCGCGCTGCGAGCCGGCGCCGACTTCACCGCAGGGCCTGCGGCGACCGCCGTGTTCGTGGCGCTGCTCGGCGGCACGCTCGCCGCGCTCACGGCCCTGCAGATCGGCATGCGCCGGGTCACCCCTCCTCGGCCGCAGGCCGAGGACCACCGTTCAACGAGGCGTCGGCCTTAACGCGCGGGGCGCGGCCGTCCCATCCTGGCGACAGCGAGCCCTGGGACGCCCCGGCGGGCTGCGCCGGTGACGGCCACACGCAGCGAATGGGCCACGACCCCCTGGTTCTCGCGCCGTCGGTCGCTAGGATGCTGCGCGACGCGCCCCTCCTCGGCCTTGAGCGACGGACGACGAGGCGAGGCCATGCCACCCGACGCGGCAGCACGTCGTGCGCCTCGCCTGCGCGCGCCTGGCCGCTTCGCCGTTCGCGACCGGATCGTCTCCCTCGACCCCGAGCGCGACCACCAGCAGATCGTGCGCCTGACGGGCATGGTGGAGTTCCCGTGGGACACTGCCAGGGCCCTGGAGTTCGCGCTGTTTCGGACGTTCGCCTCACCACGGATCTCAGGCCTGCTAGCGCGCACCGGGGAGTTCACCGCGCGCCCGCAGCGCCGCTACGACGACACCGACCTCCTCATCGCCGAGTTCGTGGAGCACGGCTACGACAGCCCACGGGGGCGGCGGGCGATCGCGCGGATGAACGCGATCCACGGGCGGTTCCGGATCCGCAACGTCGACTACCTCTACGTGTTGAGCACCTTCACGTTCGAGCCCCAGCGGTGGATCACCCGCTTTGGATGGCGCGCCCCCACCGAGGGCGAACGGCAGGCCGCCTTCGTGTTCTGGCGCGAGGTCGGTGACCGTATGGGCATCGAGGACCTGCCCAGTGACCGTGCGTCGTTCGAGCGCTTCAACCGCGACTACGAGGACGCGCACTTCCGCTACGCGCGCTCCAACGAGATCGTGGGGCGCGCGACCCGTGACCTCTTCCTGAGTTGGATGCTGCCCGCACCGTTGCGGCCGCTCGGCGCCCGCGGGGTGCACGCCATGATGGATGCCCCACTGCTCGACGCGTTCGGCTTCCCCCAACCCACCGTGGCGGAGCGCCGCCTCGTCGCGGCGGTGATGCGCACACGGGCGAGGACGCTGGCGCGCATGCCCCCGCGTCGCCGGCCCGTGTGGCACACGCGTCAGCGCCGTCGCTCCTACCCGCGGGGCTACACCATCGAGGAGCTCGGGCCGCCGCCCTCGGGGCTCCGCCGCGCTTGAGGGCCCGATCATGCACCCGACCGGGTGGGTCGGGCGGCTGGTCATGCCCCTACGGACCCCGGTCAAGCAGATGCACGTCTGACCTGACGTCCGCCGCGACGCCGTGAACGTGTCCACCTGCCTGCCCACCGCCCGGGCGGTCGCCTCCGCGCTCGGCGCCGGCGCGTTCCCCGACCCCGGATGGGACCACAGAGCGGGCCTCGCGCTCGCCAGTCCCTGCCTCGACGCACTCGAGCGGTGCACACCTGCGGAGACAGCATCTCAGCGGTGAGGATCCCCTCCCCACAGGACGCGGCGCGCAACCCCCGCCGTCGCTGCAGCACCCCCTGGTGGGAGCGAGCGCGCCCCGCAACGACGACCGGCCACAAGCGCAGCCCACGAGGATCACCGACGACGAGGTCGACACCCCGGCGATCCGACCGCCTCGCCGCGCGGATCCCGAGCACGACGTCGCAGCGGGCCTCTGAGGCGGACACGCCAGCCGTGGACGTCAGCGGGTCCCTGCAATGTCCCGGGCCGCCCGTGCGTCCTACCCGACAGCCGCACCCGCACACCGCGCCACGCTCGCAGGGGGCCCCACCGGGCTCTCCCTCGAGCGACCGGGGACGCAGCCCGCCGCCACGCCGTGCGAGGGCTGCCGGGCAGGCGGGGCGACGACGGTGCGAGACCACACCGACAGGGAGGGACGCCATGCCACATCCACACCCACGCCGGCGCAGCCAGACGCTCGTCGCACTCGGCGCACTCGCCGCGGTGATGCTGCTCGCCGCCCCGGCGGCGGGCCAAGGGCTCGGCCCTCCGCTGGAAGGCAGCGGGACGGGGGTCATCATCTTCGAAACCATGCAGCAGGAGGAGATCCGGGCGCCGGGCGGCAACTCCCTGCAGAACCGGATCCTGGAAGGCACTGCGGAAGGCGCGCTCGAGGGGGATTTCGTCCACACCACCACCGGCATGGTGCATCGCAACGGACACGTCACCTTCCAAGGCACGCTCGAGTTCACCGGGACGATCGCCGGCTGCGGGGATGAGGAGCACACCCTGACCATCGGCCTCGCCGGCCGCGGCGAGGCGGGCGCGCCCCCGGACCTGCCGGCCACCACCTCCCAGGTGCGGGTCATCGGCGGGCCGAGCGACACCCTGCACGCCAACGGCCAGGGCACCCTCACCCAGGTGGGGCCGATGATCACCTACGACCTGCGGTATCGCTGCCGCTAGCCGCCGCCGCGGCGACGGCTGAGGGGCAGGTGCGGCATGGACGTCGCGATCGTCGGCATTGGCTGCCGGTTCCCCGGCGGGGTTGACTCGCCGGTGACGTACTGGCGGCTGCTCGCCGATGGCGTCGACGCGGTCGGTGAGCCGCCCGCCGACCGGCTCGATCTCGACGAGCTGTACGACCCGGACCCCGGGGCGACCGGGAAGCTCTACACCCGCGCTGGGGGCTACCTCGAGCAGGTCGACGGGTTCGACGCCGGCTTCTTCGGACTCGCCCCACGGGAGGTCCGGCGGATGGACCCCCAGCAGCGCCTGCTGCTCGAGGTCGTCTGGGAGGCGTTCGAGCACGGCGGGCAGGTGCCGGCCTCGCTGGCCGGCAGCCGCAGCGGCGTGTTCGTCGGCATCTCCGCCCACGACTACGTCGACATCCAGGTGCTGCCCGAGCACCGCCACCGCATCGACAGTCACGTCAACGCCGGCAGCGCCCTGTGCATCGCCGCCAACCGCATCTCCTACCTCTTCGACCTGCGGGGTCCGAGCTTCGCGGTGGACACCGCCTGCTCGTCGTCGCTGACCGCGGTCCACCTCGCCTGCCGCAGCCTCGCCACCGGGGAGAGCGAACTGGCGGTCGCCGCCGGCGTCGGGATCCTCCTGGCACCGGAGGTCACGATCGGGTTCTGCAAGGCGTCGATGCTCTCTCCCGACGGCCGCTGCCGGGCGTTCGACGCCGCCGCGAACGGCTACGTGCGCAGCGAGGGTGCCGGGGCGGTCGTGCTCAAGCCCCTCGAGCGGGCGCTCGCCGACGGCGACCCGATCACCGCGGTGATCCGTGGCAGCGCCGTCAACCAGGACGGGCGCACCACCGGGCTGAGCCTGCCCAACGCCGCCGCGCAGGAGGCGATGCTGCGCGAAGCGCTCGACGACGCGGGGCTGTCCCGCGACGACGTCGGTTACGTCGAAGCGCACGGTACCGGCACCCCTGCCGGGGACCCCCTCGAGGCGCAGGCGATCGGCGCGGCGCTCGGACGCCCGGCCGGCGAGGGACCGCCGCTGCTGATCGGCTCGGTCAAGACCAACCTGGGGCATCTCGAGGCCGCCGCGGGCATGGCCGGCCTGATCAAGGCGACCCTGGCGGTGAGCCGCCGCGAGATCCCGGCGAACCTGCACTTCGACACGCCGAACCCGTCGATCGACTTCGACGGGCACGGCCTGCGGGTGCCGACCGACCTCGAGCCGTGGCCGCTGGACTCCCCGGCGGTGGCGGGGGTGAACTCCTTCGGGTTCGGCGGGGCCAACGCCCACGTCGTGCTCGCCGAGGCACCGCCGGCACCCGCACCGCCAGCCGCCAGCGACCCAACGCAGCAGGGCCCACAGCTGCTCCCCGTCGCGGCGCGCAACCCCGCCGCGCTGGCCACCCTCGCCGAGCGCTACGCCGCCAGCCTCGACGGCCCCGAGGCGCCGGCGCTGGCCGACGTCTGCTACTCGGCGGCGGTCCGCCGCAGCCACCACCACGAACGCGCCGTCGTGCTGGCCGACACCGCCGCCGAGGCAGGTGAGCGCCTGCGCGCGCTGGCGGCCGGCGAGCAGCACCCCGACGTCATCACCGGAACGGCACCGGCCGGCGACCAGTCGCCGCTGGCGTTCGTGTTCACCGGCATGGGCCCCCAGTGGTGGGGCATGGGCCGGCAGCTGCGCGCCTCCGAGCCGGTCGTCGCCGAGACCCTCGAGGAGGCCGACGCGCTGCTACGACCGCTGGCCGGGTGGTCGCTGCTCGACGCCCTCGACGCTGACGAGGGCACCTCCCGCGTCGCCGACGCCGACCGCGCCCACGTCGCCAACTTCGCGCTCCAGCTCGCCCTGGCGCGCCTGTGGCGCGGCTGGGGAGTGGTGCCCGACGCGGTGGTCGGCCACAGCTCCGGGGAGATGGCTGCCGCGTGCGTGGCCGGCGCGCTGTCGCTGCCCGACGCCCTGGCCCTCGCCTACCACCGCGGCCGGCTCCAGCACCGCACCACCGGGTCCGGGCGCATGCTCGCCGCCGGGCTGACCGCCGCCGAGGCGCACGCCCTCGCCGACGAGCACGACGGCGAGGTGTCGGTGGCGGCGGTCAACGCGCCTGCGTCGGTCACGCTGTCGGGGGCAAGCGACGTGATCGGCGAGATCGTCGAACGCCTGTCCGCCGACGGGCACTTCGCCAAGCTGCTCCCCGTCGAGGTGCCCTACCACGGCCCGCAGATGGACGCGATCGCCGCGGAGTTCCGCGACGCCGTCGCCGACCTCGAGCCACGGCCCTGCGCCCTGCCCATGATCTCCACGGTCACCGGCGAGCCGGTCGAGGACCTGCGCCTCGACGCCGCCTACTGGTGGCGCAACATCCGCGAGCCGGTGCGGTTCGCCGACGCCGTCGGCCGGCTCGCCGACGACGGCGTCGGCGCCTTCCTCGAAGTCGGCCCGCACCCGGTGCTCGCCGGCCCGCTCGCCGACTGCCTCGACGCGCGCGATGCCGAGGCGACCGTCCTGCCGAGCCTGCGCCGGGACACCCCCGACCGGGTGACGCTGCGCCGCAGCCTCGCCGGGCTGCACACCGCGGGCCGGTGGGTGGACTGGTCAGCGGTGGCCCCCGCCGGGCGCTTCGTCGCCCCGCCCGCGTACCCGTGGCAGCGCGAGCGGCACTGGTTCGACGACGGCGAGGACGCCTCCGGGCCGGACCACCGACCCGTGGGTGTGGACACCGGTCACCCGCTCCTCGGCCGGCGGCTGCCGTCAGCCCAGCCGAGCTGGCAGGCCGACCTCGCCGACGCTCGCGTTGCCTATCTCGACGGCCACGTCGTGCAGGGCACCGCCCTGTTCCCCGGTACCGGCTACCTGGAGATGGCGTGCGCCGCCGGACGGCAGCTGTGGGGGGAGCAGGTCCCGCTGGCGCTGACCGACGTCGAGTTCCGGCGGCTGCTGTTCCTGCCGGAGACTCGGCGCACCACTGCGCAGCTGCACTACCAACCTCGTGACGGCCGGGTCGAGATCCACAGCAGCACCGGTGGCGACCCGACCGAGTGGACGTTGCAGGCCACGGGCCGACTCGCCCCAGCCGAGGCCCACGACCCGGGCCGCATCGACGTGGCCTCCCTGCGGGAGCGGTGTGGCGAGCCGCTGTCCCCTGACGAGAACTACCGCTTCTTCGAGGCCCGCGGGTACACCTACGACCCGTCGTTTCAGACCCTGCTCGAGATCGGGGTCGGCGACGGCGACGCCCTGGGGTGGGTGACGTTCCCCGCTGGCGCCGACCTGCCGGTCGACGGTTACCAGGCGCACCCGGCGCTCCTCGACGCCGCGCTGCAGCTCATCGGCACCGTCGCCACCAGGGTCTCCCCCGAAGGCCTCGGCACCGGCGACGCGCCGTTCTTCCCCGTTGCGGTGCGGCGGCTGGAGCTGCACCGCCCCGTGGGCTCGGCGTTCTACGCCCATGTGACCGCCCGCGCCGGCGAAGCCGGCGAGGCGGAGGGCGACGCCACGGTGTTCGACGCCGCCGGCGGCCTCGCGATGCGCCTCGAGGGCATCCGGCTGCAGGTGGTCGAGGACGGGCAGGAGGCCGACCTCGACGACGTGCTCTACGAGCTGCGCTGGCAGGAGGCGCCGCTGCCCCTGCCCGCGTCCCGGCCGCCCGCCGGCCTGCCAGCACCGCCCGAGGTGGCAGCGCTGCTGGGCCCCTCGAGGGTCGACGTCCACCGCGACGGTGACCTCGCCGCCTACCCCGAGGTCGTCGAACCGGCGATGAACCGGCTGGCCGACGCCTACGCCTACCTCGCCCTGACCGAGCTCGGCTGGAGCGCGGGCGACGCTCCGGCCGGGGACGGCGCCGCGCTGGCGGCCAGCCTCGGAGCACGGGCGGAACACGCCCGGCTCCTGCCGCAGCTCGAGCGGATGGGCCAGCGCGCCAGGAGCGGCGGGGCGCCGATCGGCGCGGACGAGGTGGCCGCGGGGCTTGCCGACCTCGCCGCGGCGGCGCCGGCCTACGCCGCCGAGGTCGCCCTGCTCGGCCGCGGCGGCGAGCACCTCGCCGCTGTGCTCACCGGCGACCTCGACCCCCGGGAGCTGCTGTTCTCCGGCGACGCCGCCGACCTGGTTGCCCGCTTCTATCACCACAGCCCGGGATGTCGGCCCTACCACCGGGTGCTCGCCGACGCGATCGGCGCCGCAGTCGATCAACGCAGCGGGGAGCATCCCCTGCGGGTGCTCGAGGTCGGCGCCGGCGTCGGCGCGGCCACCGCCGTGCTGCTGCCGCGTCTGCCCGGTGACGTCGAGTACGTCTTCACCGACGTCTCGCCCCTGTTCCTCGCGGGGGCCGAGGAGCGGTTCGGTGAGCATCCGGGGCTGCGCTGCGAGCTGTTCGACCTCGAAGGTGACCCGGCCGCTCAGGGGTTCGACGCAGGCGGCTTCGACATCGTCGTCGCCGCGAACGTCCTGCACGTCGCCGCCGACGTCCGCGCCGCGGTCGCCACGGTGGGCCGGCTGCTCGCTCCTGGCGGGCTGCTCGCCGTCGTCGAGCTGACCCGCCGCTCGGACTGGCTCAACCTCGTCTTCGGCCTGCTCGACGGCTGGTGGGCGTTCACCGACACCGACCTGCGCACGACCGGCCCGATGTTGACCGCCGGGACGTGGCCGCAGGTGCTCACCGACGGAGGGCTGGAGCAGGCCACCGCGCTGACCGGCGATGGGGAGCTCGGCGACGTCGGCGAGGCCGCTCAGGCTGTGCTGCTCGCCCGCGCCCCGGACGCACCATCCGCCGTCGCGCCGCCGGCCGGGTCGGGCCGCCACTGGCTGCTGCTCGCCGACCCCGGTGGCGTCGCCGACCGACTCGCCGCCACCCTGGAGGCCCGCGGGGACCGCTGCACGCGAGTGCACCCCGCCGCGCCGGCCCCGCAAGACGGCGCCGCGGCGTGGCTGGCACCCGACGACCCGCAGGGCTTCGCCGACCTGCTCGCCGAGCTTGACGCCGCCGGCGACCACGTCGACGGGGTGGTCCACCTGTGGAGCCTCGCCGCCCCCGGCGACGACGCCGACGCCGAGGCGGTCATGGACGCCCAGCGCCTCATCGGCGACAGCGTCGTCGCGCTGCTGCGCGCCCACGACCTCGCCGCGGCGGCGGTGCCGGACCTGTGGCTGGTCACCGCCGGGGCGCAGGCCGTCGACGGCGTCGACACCGGCGTCGCCCACGCCGCGCAGGCGCCGCTGTGGGGCATCGGGCGGGTGCTGATGAGCGAGTACGCACGGGTGCCGTGCCGCCTCGTCGACCTGCCGGCCCACCCCACCGACGTCGAGATCGACGCGCTGGCCCGCGAGCTGCACGGCGGGGCGCTCGAGGAGGAGCTCGCGCTGCGCGGGCCGACCCGCCTGGCACACGTCCTCGAGCGCGCGCCCCGCTCCGCGCGGACTCGCGCCCAGGAGACCGCGACCCGCGAGCCGCAGGCGTCGACGTTCCGGCTGGAGATCGACGCGCCCGGCGCCCTCGAGCGCTTGGCGCTGCGCGACGCCCCGGAGCTCGACCCGGGTCCGGGCGAGCTCGCCGTGCGCGTGGCCGCGTCCGGCCTGAACTTCCGCGACGTGCTGCAGGCCCTCGACATGCTGCCCGCCGCCGCCTACCAGCACGACATCGCCACCGCCGGGCTCGGCATCGAGTGCGCCGGGGTGGTCGAGGCCTGCGGGCCGGGCGTGACCCGCTTCGCTCCCGGCGATCCCGTCATCACCCTGACCGCGTCGGCGCACGCCTCCCGGGTGCTCGCCCTCGAGTGGATGACCGTCGCCAAGCCCGCCCACATCAGCTTCGAGGCGGCCGCGTCGATCCTCAACGCCTTCGTCACCGTCGAGCACGCGCTGCACCGGGTGGCCCGCATCACCGCCGGGGAGCGCGTGCTCGTGCACTCAGCGGCCGGCGCGGTGGGGCTCGCGGCGATCCAGCTGTGCGCGGGCGTGGGGGCGGAGGTGCTCGCCACCGCCGGGACGCCGGAGAAGCGGTCGCACCTGCGCGGGCTCGGCGTCGGCCTCGTCGCCGACTCCCGGACGCTGGCCTTCGTCGACGCGGTGCGTGAGCACACCGACGGGCAGGGTGTCGACGTCGTGCTCAACTCCCTGGCCGGTGAGGCGACGCGCGCGAGCCTGGAGCTCCTGCGGCCCCACGGCCGCTTCATCGAGCTCGGCAAGCGCGACATCCTCGCCGACGCGTCCCTGGGCCTGCTGCCGTTCCAGCGCAACCTCTCCTACCACGCCGTCGACCTCATCGGCTTGGCCCTCGAGCGCCACGACGAGGCGCGCGGGCTGCTCGACGAGGTCGCCGCCCGCGTCGCCGACGGGACCTACACGCCGGTGCCGACCACCGCCTTCGACCTCGCCGACGCGGCGTCGGCGTTCCGGTGGATGGCGCAGGCCCGGCACATCGGCAAGGTCGTGCTCACCGTCGGCGAGCCCGCCTACGCGGTGCGGCCGCGTGAGGACGGACCCTTGTTCCGGTCCGACCGCAGCTACCTCGTCACCGGCGGACTCGGCGGGTTCGGCCTCGCGGTCGCCGAGTGGATGGCCGCCGAAGGCGCCGGCGCCGTCGTGCTCGTCAGCCGGTCGGGCCAGCCACGCGAGGGCCGCGAGGCCCTCGACCGGCTGCGTGCCGGGCCGGCCGACGTCGTCGTGGAGGCCGCCGACGTCGCCTGCGAGACCGAGCTCGCCGCGGTGCTCGACCGGGTCCGCGCGACGGCGCGCCCCTTGGGAGGCGTGTTCCACGCGGCGATGGTGCTCGACGACGACGCGATGACCGAGCTCGCCCCGGACCGCTTCGCCGCGGTGCTGGCCCCCAAGGTCGCCGGCGCCTGGAACCTTCACCGTCTCACTGCCGCCGACGAGCTCGACCACTTCGTGCTGTTCTCGTCGGTGGCCGCGGTGGTCGGGCATCCGCTGCAGGGCAACTACGCCGCCGCGAACGCCTTCCTCGACGCGCTGGCCTCCCAGCGCCGCGCGGCCGGGGTCCCGGGGCTGTCGATCGGCTGGGGCGCGGTCGCCGACGTGGGCTACGTCTCCCGCCACCCCGACCTCGCCGCCTACCTCGCCCGCGGCGGGTTCGGCGCGTTCCCCCCGGAGCGTGCGCTGGAGCTCCTCGAACAGCTGCTGCGGCACGACTACACCCACGTGATCGCCGCGGACATGCGTTGGGAGCAGTGGGCGGAGCTCAACACCCTCGCGGCGGCGTCCCGCCGGTTCGCTGGCTTCGTCGACGCCTCCGGACAGGCCGAGCTCACCGCTGCTGGGGAGGGCTCGCCGCTGGCGCTGCTGCGCGCCGCTTCGCCCGCCGACCGGGCCGACGCGGCGCTGGAGTACGTCCGTGACCGCGCCGCCAGCGTCCTCGGCGGGAGAGCCGACCGGGTGGACGCCGACCGGCCGCTGACCGAGCTCGGGTTCGATTCGCTCATGGCCGTCGAGCTCACCTCGGCGTTCAAGAGCGAGCTCGGCGTGCGCCTGCCGGTGGTGCAGGTCCTGCAGGGGGCCAGCGCCGCGACGCTGGCGCGCACGATCGTCGAGGAGCTCGACCTCGGCGACGGCCCTGAGTCGGCCGGGGCCCGGCCGGCCGCAGGGGCCAGCGGCGAGGCCGGGCCCGCCTCCGACGAGCCGCCGGTACCCGGCGAATCGGCGGCGGCCGGGGCTCCCCTGTCCTTCGAGCAGGAGCGCTTCTGGTTCCTCCACCAGCTTGACGCCGCCAACTCCGCCTACCACATCCCCGCCGGAGCACGGCTGTCCGGTCCCCTCGACCACCTGGCGCTGGAGGCGGCGCTCACCGAGCTCGTTCGCCGCCACCCGATGCTGCGCACCGCGATCGCCGCGGCCGCCGGCCAGGTGACCCAGCAGGCGACCTCGGCGACCCCGGTCCACCTACCCGTGCAGGACCTCACCGACCTGCCGGCCACGCAGCGGGACGCCGAGCTGGCCCGCCGCGCAGCCGAGCTGGCCGCCGCGCCGTTCGACCTTGCCTCAGGCCGGCTGCTGCGCGCGGCGCTGTACCGCTGCGACGCCGACGAGCACGTCCTGGCCCTCGTCGTCCACCACATCGCCTGCGATGCCTGGGCGATGAACCTGCTCATGACCGAGACCGCGCAGCTGTACGCCGCGTACGCCGACGGGCGAGCCTCCCCGCTGCCCGACCCGCCATGGCCGTACGTCAGCTACGCGTCCGCGCAGCGCACCGCGCTCGACGACGCGACCGCCGCCGAACAGCTCGCCTACTGGAGGCGCCAACTCGACGGGGCACCGGCGCGCCTGACGCTACCGCCGCCCCGCCAGGCGCCGACCGCAGATGACCGACCCGACGGCCACCGGGCGTTCGCCCTGCCCGCGCAACTGACCGCGCAGGTGCAGGCACTGGCCGCAAGCCACCAGGTGACGGTGTTCACGCTGCTGCTCGCCGCGTTCTCCGCCGTGCTGCACCGTCTCACCGGGGACGAGCAGCTCGGTGTCGGCACCGCCGTGTCGACCCGCGCCGAACCCGGCGCCGACAAGGTGGCGGGCTGCTTCCTCAACACCGTCGTGCTGCGCGCCGACCTCGCCGACGAGCCGACGTTCAGCGAGCTGCTCGCCCGCTGCCGGCAGGTCACGCTCGAAGCGTTCGCCAACGCCGACGTGCCGTTCCAGCGGGTCGTCGAGGCGGTCGGCGCCGACCGGCCGCATCAGCACCGACCCCTGTTCGACGCGCTGCTCATCCTCCACAGCGCCCGACCTCCGCAGATCGACATCCCCGGGCTCGAAGTCACCGAGGTGCCGATCGAGCCCGCCCGGGCGGTCGCCGACCTCGCCCTCGTGCTCACCCCGGGGTCGCGGCTGTCCGGCGGCCTGCAGTTCGACCGTCGCCGCGTCGACGACGCCTTCGCCGACGCGATCCTCGGCGGGCTGCGGCGCCTGCTCGAGCAGGCGGTCGAGGACCCCGAACGGCCCGTGGCTTCCTGCGACCTCGTCGGCGAGTCGCAACGCCGCGCCCTGCTCGCCGCCGGGTCGGGGCCGACGCTGCCCGCCGACGAGGCGGACGGGGTCAACGGTCTGCTCGTCGCAGCGGCCGCGGCAACCCCCGAAGCCCCGGCGGTGCTCACCAGTGACCAAGCGACCGGCTTCGGTCAGCTGAGCGCCCGGGTCGACCGTCTCGCCGCCGGCTTGCGCGACCGCGGCGTTGGCGCCGGCGCGGTCGTCGCCGTGCACTGCGAGCGCGGCGTCGACCAGGTCATCGCGGTCCACGCCACGCTGCGCGCCGGCGGTGCGTTCCTCCTCCTCGACCCCGCCTTGCCGCGCGAGCGGCGTCGCCGCATCCTCGCCGACGCCGGACCGCTGATCACCCTGGCGAGCCGGACGTGGTCCGAGGACCTGCCGGCCGGCCTCACAGGGGACGTGGTGTGGCCCGATGAGGTCGGGACGGCGGGCGAACCGACCGCGGCTGCCGGGGACGGGGACCCCGAGACCCCCGCCTACGTGGTGTACACCTCCGGGTCGACCGGCGAGCCGAAGGGGGTGCTGGTCAGCCGGCGTGCCCTCGCCAACCAGTTGCGCTGGCGGCGTGACCTGCTCGAACTCGGCCCCAGCGACACCCTCTGCCAGATGACCGCGCCGAGCTTCGACCCGGCGGTGTGGGAGCTGCTCGGCCCGCTGGCGGCCGGCGCCCGGCTCGTCATCCCGCCCGATGAGGCCCTCGCTGATCCCGCCGCCCTCGCGACGGTCCTCGCCAAGCACCAGGTCACCGTCGTGCAGGGCGTGCCTGCGGTGCTCGCCGCACTCGCCGAGCAGCCGGCACTGGCCGGCTGTCCGCGTCTGCGCCACGTGCTGTGCGGCGGGGAGCCGCTGACCCCCGCGCTCGCCACCCGGCTACGCGAGCAGCTCCCGCAGGTGACCCTGCACCACCTGTACGGGCTGGCGGAGACGGCCATCGACGCGACCCATTGGCGCTGCCCGCCGGGCGAGTTCGGACCAGTGATCCCGATCGGCCGGCCGATCGCCAACACCACCGCCCACGTGCTCGACCGCGCCGGGTCGCTGGCTCCGGTCGGGGTGGCCGGCGAGTTGTGCATCGGCGGAACGGCGGTGGCCTCGGGCTACCTCGGCGCCGAGCAGCACTCCGCGGAGTACTTCCTCGCCGACCCCTTCGACACCCGCCCGGGCGCACGCCTGTGCCGCACCGGCGACCTGGCCCGGCGACGGGACGACGGAACGCTGGAGTTCCTCGGTCGCCGTGATCGACAGGTCAAGGTCCGCGGGGTGCGCGTCGAACCCGGCGAGGTCGAGGCCCGCCTGCGGGAGCATCCCTGCGTCGACGACGCCGCGGTCATCGCCGCCGAGGGCGACGCAACGTCGGAGCGCCGGCTGCTCGCCGCGGTGGTCGCCGACGGCGAGGGACCACCCGACGAGGAGCTGCGCGCCTTCGTCGCCGAGGCGCTGCCGTCGGCGATGGCACCGGCCAGCGTCACCGTGCTCGACGCACTGCCGCGCACCGTCGGCGGCAAGGTGGACCGAGCGGCTCTGGCCGAGCGGCTCGTGCGGGCGCAGACCCAGAGCAGGGGAAGGGTCGCGCCGCGGAACGCGACCGAACGGACGCTCGCCGAAATCTGGGCCGGGCTGCTGCCGGGGAGCGAACCCGGCGCCACCGACGACTTCTTCGCCCTCGGCGGCCACTCGCTGCACGCCGCGCAGGTCGTCGCTGCCGCCCGCGAGCGCCTCGGCGTCGACCTGCCGGTCGCGGCGGTGCTCGAGGACCGCACCATCGAGCGACTCGCCGCCCGGGTGCACCGCGGACCCGCCGCGCCAGACGAAGCGGTGGCGCTGCGCGGAGGCAACGGGCCGCCGCTGTTCCTCCCTCCGCCAGCCACCGGCAGCGTGTTCGCGTACCGCGCCCTCGCCGACGCGCTGACCGGGTACACCTGCTATGCCCTGCCCCCACCGGGGCTCGACAGCGACGGTTCCCCGCCGACCAGCGTCGAGGAGATCGCCGCTGGCTGCCTCGCAGCCCTACGACGCGCCCAGCCGGCCGGCGCGGTGCGGCTGGCCGGCTGGTCGATGGGCGGCGTCGTCGCCTACGAGATGGCCCGGCAGCTCGACGCCGACGGCCAACGCCCCGCCGCGCTGGTCCTGCTCGACGCTCCAGCCGCTGTCGATGCCAGGGACGAGGCGGCCCTGTGGCGCGGCGCCCTCACCCACCTCGGCATCGACCCGGCCGACGTCGAGGCGGCGCTGCCGTCGAACAACGGGGAGGTCGACGAGGCGGCGCTGCGCGACCTGTGGGAGGCGCTGCGCGGCCACGGCGCCCTGGCCGACGCGCCCGACGCCGTCACCGCCGCGCCTCAGGTGCGGGTCATCGCCGCGAACGTCGGGGCGCTGCGCCGCTACCGCCCCGGCCGTTACGCCGGCGACCTCGTCATCATCGATGCCGCGCGACTCGGTGAGCAGCCCTCCCAACCGTGGGAGGACCTCACCGACGGCCGGGTTCGGCGCCACCGCGTCGACGTGCCCCACCATGACCTGCTGTCCCCGCCGCACGTCGACCAGGTCGCTGCGCTGCTCGCTGACGCCCTCGCGGACAACGAGCAGGACCTGGCTTGAACCTCGCCGCGGACCCGCCGTCGGCCTGGCCGGCGTCGCCAGTCACCGCCCCCGCTGCGAACCAGGTCCGGGTGTGGCGGTTCGACCTCGAGGATCCCGCCTGGCCGAGAACCGAGTTGGCGGGGTTGCTCGACTCCGGCGAGCGCCGTCGCGCCGCCGGCTTGGCTCGGACGGTGGACCAGCGGCGCTTCATCGTCCGCCACGGCGTCGTGCGCCACCTCCTCGCCGTCATCACCGGGGTGGCCCCGTCGCGGCTGCCGCTGCGCTGGGTCGAGGGCCAGCGACCGCAGGTGACCGGCGCAAGCCTCGAGCTCAGCGTGTCGCACTCGGAGGGCCTAGCCCTCGTCGCCGTGGCCGGCGCCGGCGCCCGCGTCGGCGTCGACGTCGAGGCCCTGCGCTGCCTCCCCGACCGGCCGGCCCTGTCCGAGGTGATCTGCACGCCCCGGGAACGCCGGGGGCTGCATGGGCACAGCGAAGTTGAGGCCACCCGACGCCTGCTCGTGACGTGGACCGCGAAGGAGGCGTACCTCAAGGCGGTAGGCACGGGTCTGGCGACCGACCCCGCCGCCGTGGAGGTCAGCCCCGCAACCGGCGGAGGCCTCGCACTGCTCGCCGTCGCCGGCGACCGAGGCGCCGCGGCCGGCTGGCGCCTGCACGCGCTGGTGCCCTCGCCCGGCACGGTCGGCGCTCTCGCCGTCGCGCGCGGACACAGCCTGGTGGTCACCGGCAGCCTGACCCCGGCGCTGCTCGAGGCAGCGGGTCCGCGCGCCACCGGCCAGGGGCCCCGCTCCCCCCGCCGCACGATCCTGTGCTCGTCGGCGTGACCAACACCTGGACGCCGTCGCGCAGGTGCAGCTGCCGGGATGCTGCCGACGTAGGCCTTGGCGGAGTGCACGGTGTCGCGACCGGGACGCAGCTTGCCCCCGAGGCCCTCTGCGCTGAGGAGGACCCGGGCCTCGTCAGCGACCCTGACTTGGGGCGCTGACCTGCGGTGATGCCGCGGCGGGTGGCGGCGGGGCGGTGTGGCGCGCCGGGGAGGATTCGAACCCCCGACCTTCTGATCCGTAGACACTGCCGCAGCAGCCGCGTGGCCTGGGCCTCGCTCGTCGTTGCCGGTCAAGGTCGCGCCTCGTTTGGCCACGCAGACGAGGCGACGTGTCACGCAGCGCTACCAGCCGTGTCGTGAGTGCACGGGACTAGACGCGGCATGAGCGGGTCGTGAGTGTAGCCGAAGCGCGGTAGCGATGTCCATTTTGCGAAGACCACGGCGATGCACGGTCGAGGGGTCGGCGCCTGCGCTGGCCGCCGGACCTCCGCAGACCGCGCGTAGTCACACTCTCCGCGCCACCCCCGTCGGCCCGGGCGGCGGCGAGCCGACAGCTGCGGGCCGGGACCCGACCGCGAGGGCTCTCTCGCTCGACGTCATCCACCGTGGCAGCCGGCCGCGTCGGCACCGCGGCGAAGCGGGGCTCCAGACGGCCGACGGTTGTTCCTAGCTCGGTCTGCTGCTAGGAGGAGTGCGCGACGGGCTGATAGCGCGCTACTGCGCGCGGTCAGCGTCGGCGTGGGGGTCGGCGGGTGCGCGGCGCTCGGGGTCGTGTCGCGTTCAGCCGCACGCTCCGGGCCGCGGGAGAGTTCAGTCGTCGTCAGGCTCGGTCTCGTCGCCGTCTTGGTGTTCGCCGTAGTCCGAGCCGTCGTCGACGTCTTCCTCTTCGCGGCCGTCGTCTTGAGAGCTGTCCTCGCTGTCCCCGTCTTCGGCTGCGTCGTCTGACTCCTCGGCGCCCCGCTGGTCTGGGCCGTCGTCCATGCCGTCGTAGGAATCCTTGTCGCCTCGCTCGTCGGAGTCGTTGTCGCCGCGCGCAGCATCACGGTGCCGTCGGGCGTCAGCGTCGGCTTGTTGACCTCGGGCCCGGTGATGCTCGCGTACCCCTCGGAGGCCTCGTCGGACTCGACCTCCTCGAGGTCGACGTGCCAGCGCAGCCCGGGGTCGTCGGTGAGCTCGCCGACCCCTGGTTCGTGTTGTCGGCGGTGCCGTGGCATTGCCGTCACGGGCCGGCGCCGGTGTCGCCGCTGGCGGCAGGGTCGGCGCCGAGCCTCGCGACTGGTGCCGCAGCCGCGAGCGCGGCCAGCGCTGCGCCCGCGCGCCACCAGACCGTGGTGGGGTTGGCATCGGACATGTGGTTGAGCTCCTGTCGTCGGGTGCCGAGGACGAGGCCCCGCCTCGGCAACGCGACAGTGCACTGAACCCATGTCTCGCGGCTGTCTCGACGTGTGGTAACCGCGGCGCCGGGCATGGGGCAGGCCCCGTCGGTCCCGCGCCCGGCGCCGCACTCGTCAACGGTCAGGTGGCTCAACAGGGTGCACCGACGCGGGCGCCGCCTGCCTCGGTGCCGCAGCGGTCGCGGCTGCGTGCCGAGCGCTCGTGATCCCATCGGACCGGCTGACCCAGCTGTCCGTCGACCGGCGGTCCGACTCGGCACCTTCGGGCGCCGCACGGCGCCCGAGCGTCGCGGTGTGTGAGACGACTCAGCATCCCCAGTCGGGCCGGTCCCTGTCCCAGTTGTCGGCGTTCTCGTCGAAACCAGTGGGTTGGCTCGAGATCTCCTCGACGCACCATCCGGATAGGTCCTGATTGAAACTCGCAGCACTGTTGAACATGTAGATCATGCTTTCGACATCGCGGACGTTCCAGTTGCCGATGTCGCGGTTGAATTCTTCGGCCTGATTGAACATGTAGATCATGTTGGTAACATTTCCGGTGTCCCAGTTGCCGATGTCCTGGTTGAACTCCTCGGCCCGACTGAACATCTGTCCCATATCGGTCACGTTTTGTGTGTCCCAGTTGCCGATGTCGCGGTTGAAGCTCTCGGCGCCACTGAACATCAGATTCATGGCTTCCACGTTGCCGGTGTCCCAGCCGCCGATATCCTGGTTGAAGTCGTCGGCCCCGAGGAACATGGAGCCCATTTCATCAACATTTCCGGTGTCCCAGCCGCCGATGTCCCCGTTGAAGTCGCGGGCGCCATCGAACATTGACTCCATGGTCTCGACGCTGCCGGTGTCCCAGCTGCCGATGTCTTGGTTGAAGTCGCTGGCGCCATCGAACATTGACTCCATGGTCTCGACGTTTTCGGTGTCCCAGCTGCCGATGTCTTGGTTGAAGTCGCTGGCGCCCTGGAACATCCGCTCCATGGTCTCGACGTTTTCGGTGTCCCAGCTGCCGATGTCTTGGTTGAAGTCGCTGGCGCCCTGGAACATCCGCTCCATGGTCTCG
>SLNF01000204.1 GCA_007133145.1 Nitriliruptorales bacterium | reverse complement strand
GCGTGCTCGCCGCGCTCGCGCGCGCCTCGGTGGCCCTGCTCGTCGAGGGCTACGCGGGCCTGCTCGGGGCGATGGCGGTCGGGGGAGCGGGGCAGGCCTTCGGGCAGCCCTCGGCCAACGGCCTGCTCTCCCGGGGCCTCGCCGGGCGCCGGGAGGGCACCGCCTTCGGGGTGAAGCAGGCCGCGGTGCCGCTCGCCTCGCTGCTCGCCGGGGCGACGGTGCCGCTCATCGCCCTCACGATCGGCTGGCGCTGGGCCTACGGCCTCGTCGCCCTCGGCGTGCTCGCCGTGCCCGCCCTCGTGCCCCGCCACAGCCCCGCCTCCGCGCCGCGCCCGCGCCTCGGCGCCGGACCGGTGCCCCCGACGATGGCTTGGCTCGCGCTCGCCGGGGTCTTCGCCGCCGCGCCGACGATGGCGCTCGGGTCGTTCCTCGTCGAGGCCGCCGTCGATCGCGGGCTCGGCGCCTCGGCGGCGGGACTCCTGCTCGTCTACGGCAGCGTCGTGTCGATCAGCGTGCGGCTTGCGATCGGGGTGGGCATCGACGCCCGGCCGTTCCCGCCGATGCGGGCGATGGCCGCGATGATGGCCGCCGGCAGCCTCGGCTTCGTCCTGCTCGCCCTCGGGCAGGGCGCCGGGGCGCTCGTCGCCGCGACGACGATCGCCTTCGGCGTGGGATGGGCCTGGAACGGCCTCATGGACCTCTCGGTCGTCCGGCTCAACCGCGACCGCCCCGCGGCGGGGACGAGCACGTTCCTCAGCCTCTTCTTCATCGGCGCCGCGATCGGCCCGCTTGGCTTCGGCGCGATCGTCGAGATCTCGGGCTTTGCCGCCGCCTGGCTCGCCGCCGCCGGGCTCCTGCTCTGCGCCGCCGGCTGCGTGGCGCAGGCGGTGCGCCTGGCGCCAGCGTCGGTGGGGGCCGCGCCGGCTCGCGGCTGAGCGATCCGCCCCGCACCGCCCATCGAATCCAGCAAGAACCAAAACAATAATCATTGCCAACAACGATGTCCTTGACGCTCAAGGTGCGCCCTGCCAGCCTGCACCGACCGCAACCGACTCCAGCGGAAGGGCGGATCATGAAGGCAGCGCTCCTGTATGAGTACGGACAGCCTCTGCGCATCGAGGAGGTCGCCACTCCGGAGCCCGCGGCGGGGGAGGTGCTCGTGCGCATCGCCTCGACGGGCGCCTGCCACTCCGACCTCCACGTCATGAGCGGGGAGATGCCGATCGTCCCACACATGCCCTGGATCCTCGGCCATGAGAACGCCGGGTACGTCGAAGCGCTTGGCGAAGGGGCGAGCGGCGTCGAGGTGGGCGAGCCCGTGCTTGTCTGGGGCGGCTGGGGCTGCGGGGTCTGCCGGCAGTGCCGCAGCGGCGACGAGCAGGTCTGCAACGTGCTCCGCTGGGGCGGGCTCGGCCGTCCCGGAGGCTACGCCGAGTACCTCGTCGTGCCCTCGCCGCGCAACCTCATCAGCATCCCCGGTCTCGATCCCGCCACGGCGGCGCCGCTGACCGACGCCGCGCTCACGCCCTACCGCGCGGTGCGCAAGGCGCTGCCGTTCATCCATCCGGGCTCGACGGTCGTCATCATGGGCATCGGCGGGCTCGGCCAGTACGGCGTGCAGTTCTTGCGTCTGCTGTCGGGCGCGCGGGTCGTCGCCGTCGACACCGCTGCGGACAAGCGCGACCGCGCCCTCGCGCTCGGCGCCGACCTCGCGCTCGACCCCACCGAGGTCGACGTGGTCGCCGAGATCGAGGGCATGACCGGCGGGGTGAAGGCCTCGGCGGTGCTCGACTTCGTCGGCGTCGACGCCACGATGGGCACCGCTGCGGGCTGCCTGGGCAAGCAGGGCGTCTTCGTTCTCGTGGGCCTCGCCGGCGGGCAGGTCCCGGTGTCGTTCATGGGCTGGTCGCCGGAGTCGACGATCAAGACGAGCACATGGGGCAACCGCAACGAGCTCGCCGAGGTCGTCGCGCTCGCCGAGGCCGGCAGGATCACCGGCGAGGTCGAGCAGGCGCCGCTCACCGCGATCAACGAGGTCTTCGACCGCCTCGAGCACGGCGCGGTCGCGGGTCGGGCCGTGCTCAACCCCTGAGGGCACTCGGGGTCCCCCGGGGGAGCTGATGGCCACCCGCCGGACCTCCACGTCGTCTCGGTGGACGCCGATGGTCGTCTACGGCGCCGCGCAGTTCCTCGTCGTGCTCGACCAGGCCGTGACGAACGTCTCGATCAGCCAACTCGTCGACGACTTTCGCCACGACGGTCACGGTCATCCAGGCGGTCATCGCGCTCTACGCCCTCGTCATGGCGATGCTCCTGTTGACCGGCGGCAAGCTCGGTGACCTCCTGGGCCGACGTCGGGCGTTCGCGCTCGGCATGGCGGTCTACGGGCTCGGCTCGGCCCTCACGGCGGTCTCGTGGTCGGTGCTCACCCTCGGTCTCGGCTAGTCGACCCTCGAGGGCGTCGGCGCGGCGCTCGTCCTACCCGCGACGGTGGCGCTCGTCGGCGGCACCTACGAGGGACGTGACCGTGCTCTGGGGAGCGCGCTGCTCGGAGGCATCGCCGGGGTCAGCATCGCCGTCGGCCCGATCCTCGTCGGGTGGCTGACCACCGAGCTGACCAGGCGCCTCGTCTTCATCGGCGAGGTCGTCGTCACCGTCGGCGTGCTGCCCGGCCTACGGGTGCTCCCCGCGGACGCACCTCGTGCGGGAGCCTCCGAGCCCCTCGACTGGGTGGGATCCTCGCTGTCGGCGCCCGGCCTCGGCGTCATCGTCCTCGGCGCGCTCAACGCGAGCGTGTGGGGCTGGATCGCGCCCAAGGCCTCACTCGCCGAGCCGTTCGGCTTCGCACTGACTCCCATCGCCATCGGCGCGGGGGCGCTCACGCTCCTGGGCTTCGCTGCCTGGGAGCGTCGGCGTGCCGGTCGGGGGCAGTCGCGGATCGTGCGCCTCGAGCTGCTGTCGCTGCCACCCCTGCGCGCGGCGCGGCAGGGCTTCCTCACCCAGGACGTCGTGCTGCTCGGGACCTTCTTCGTCGTCCCGCTCTCCCTCCAGCTCGTGCAGGGCCTCGACGCCCTCGAGACGGGGGTGCGCATGCTGCCGGTGTCGGTGGCGATGCTGCTGACGTCGCTGGGTGGCTCGGCGCTGACCCGCTGGCTCTCGCCCCGGGCGATCGTCCGTGGTGGGTTCGCGGTGCTCGCGGCGGCGCTCGCCACCCTCATCGGGGCGATCGAGCCCACGCTGGACGGCTGGGGGTTCGGCACGGCGATGGCAGCACTCGGCGTCGCTGTGCCAGGACCGCCTCGACGACGGCAGTGACGGCATCGGAGCCTTGACGGCGATGTAAGCCCCGAGTCAGACTGCAGGTCGTCGAGGGTGCGGTGGTCGTCGGGGGAGCACGGCCAGGGGCACTGAACAGGGGAGGCTCCTCTGGAGGTGCGGACGTGGACGTCGACCCTGTAGTGCTCGTCGTGGCGGGCGGCATCGGCGCGGTCGCCGGTGTGCTCGCCGTCGTCTGGCTGCGCAAGCGTTCGCAGCTGCTCGCCATGCCGGTCGTGCCCGTCGAGCGGGCGCGCGACCACGCGGGCGATGCGGTCGTCGTGGGGGTCGCTACGGGCGAGGAAATCACCTCCCCGTGGACCGATCGCAGCGGGCTGTTCTTCTCGGCAAAGGAGGTCGTCGAGGAGCGCGACCGGGGCGGTGGCTCCCGGGACCGCGGCTCGAGCAGCAGCCGACGCCGGCGCAGTCACGACCTCGGGGAGGCGGGCCTGCCGCTGCAGCTCACCGACGAGCGGGGCGAGACCGTCGTCTCCGTCGAGCCCGACGGCAGCTGCGACGTCGAGCATCTGCCCAAGCTTCGCACCGCGAGCGAAGGCGGCGGGATGCGCCTGCAGGTCGGCGCGGTGCGCGTGGGCGGTGGCAACGAGCGTGTCTGGGTCGAGGAGCACGCGGCGTTCCCGGGCGACACGCTCTACGTCGCCGGGACGGTGACCCAGCGCGCCGGCGACCCCGTCGTCACAGGCAAGGTCGGCCTCGCCGCGAAGGACCCCGCCGCCCAGGGCCAGGCGCTGCTCCTGCGGGGAGGCATCGCTGCCATCGTCGCCGTCGCCGCGCTCGGGTTCGTGGGCTTCGCGCTGCTGGGCTGAGCCGCACGGCCACCGAGGGCGGGCGCCGCGCCATGAGACGGCGGGCGCCCGCCGAGCGGTGGGCCTATTCCGACGTCTGGATCGTGTGCGTGTAGCGCGAGGTGCCCGCGGGCCGGCTGACGTCGACCCTCACGTCGTAGCCGAACCCTTCGAGCTCGACCAGTGCAAACTCCTCCAGGCCGTCCTCCTCGACCCCACTCGACTCAATGACGGTCCAGCCGTCGTCTTCGAGGCCCTCGAGGAACGCGATGGCTTCTTCGACCTCCTCGTCGGTGGTGTACTGCGCTTGGAGGTACAGGGAGCCGTTGCGGTCTTCAAGGGTGCGGAGGATGAAGTTGGTAGCGCGGTCGTTGACGGGGAGTTCGTCCGGCCACTCGTCGGGGAGTTCAGCGGCCACGTCGCCGCCGTCGCCGTTGCCGTCGTCACCGTCATCGTCGTCGCCGTTGTCGGTGTCGGCGGCGTCTTCGGCGGTGTCTTCGTCAACTGGGTCGTCGCCGTAGGCGTCGTCCCCGCATCCGGCGAGCATGAGCGCCGCGACGAGCGCGGCGAGCAACGTGAGGATCTTGCGCATGAAGGAACCCCCTTTGCTCGGTGGCCGACCCAACGTTGTGTGATGAACCTATCATCAGTCTGGCGCAAGGATACCGAACCGCACGCGCACGGGTGGCGCTCGTTGGCGTCGCCGTTCCCGCCGTCGACGCGGCGCCGGTGGGCCGTGGCAGGACCGCCGCGGTCCGCGTCAGCAGAGCGGCCTTGACGGCGCGCGGATGCCCTCGAGTCGGGCGGCGGGTAGGAGACAGCGCACCCGGCGGGCGGGCCTGGCCAATGCGGCGGCGACGGCAGCCGACCGCCGAGCGGAGGACGCGCCGAGGTCGAAGCCACCCCGGCCGTTGCCGGTGCCACGAGGCCACGCACGGCACGGGTCGTTCGCAGACTTCGCGGACCGCAGCAGGATGTGAAGCTTCGCTTGTGGCGAAGCGCGCTCCGCTCAAGAACCCCGATAAGATATCTTATGTAAAGTAAGAAGGCGGGCCCCCGCCAGGCTCCCCCTTGCGGTGCGCTCCCCGCCTGGTGACGGCGCCTCGGCGGCCGGCCGGTGACCGCTCGGCGAGGCGTCGCTAGGTCCCGAAGCCCTCCGGCAGCTCGGTCGAGACGAGCGAGGCGTGCCAGCGCGCCTCGATCCAGCGGCCCTCGACCTGCTTCCACACGATCGTGACGATGCAGTTGAAGCGCCCGGTCAAGCCACCGACGCTGAGCAGCTGGACGAACTCCACGACGCTCATCCCGGTCTCGCCCCAGTTGACGGCGTCGTAGGACGCGACGAGCGTGTCGGTCTCGGCCTCCATTGCGGAGAGCTGGGCGAAGAGCTGGACGAACCACGTCTCCCACTCCTCGCGCGAGCGGATGATCTCGCTGCCCCCGTTGGGATCGATGTCGACGATCCCGAGGTCGTCGTCGCAGCGGGCTGAGAGCGTCGTGAGGTCGTGGTCGCGCACCGACGCGAAGAGCTCCGCGGTCTCCGCGGCGAAGGGCGCGTCGAGCGCCGCGAGATCCTCGAGGCTGAGGAGCCTGCCGGGGCCTGTGGTCGTCTGCGTGGCGGTGGGCCCGTTGAACGAGGTCATGAGGTGGCTCTCCGTCTCGTCGGTGTGGGGTGGAGCCTCCCCCACCGGCCGCAAACTATGCGTTGATTAGTGATCTACGGTGCCGAAGCGCGCCGCGACGTTCGAGAGCGTCTGCTCGATCGACGCGGTGTTGCGCTCGGGGATCCGCGCGAGCTCGAGTGCGGGCGGCGCCTTGGCCGCCCCCCAGTCGAAGGTCTCGGTGACCCTCGTGCCACCCTCGACAGGTTCGAGCTCCCAGCGCCAGATGTGCCCCCCGAAATGGCGCCAGCCGATGCGCCGCCCCTCCTCGAACTCGACGACCTCGTTGGTGATGCGGTACGGCAGGCCCATCCGCATCCGCATGCCGAAGCGCGCCCCGAGCGAGAGCCGCTCTTCCTCTGGGGCAAGGCCGCCCTTGACGGTGCCAGAGCCGTCGAGCGCCGCGTGGCCACTCGGATGCGCGAGAAGCTCGAAGATCTCCTCGGGCTCGGCGGCGACGGTCACGCTCCGGCTGACCTTTCTGGTTGACATAAGGTTCTCCTCTGAGTTGTCGTCGGCGGGCTCCGCTGCGTACGCTCTCGCGGGGCGCCTCGGTGTGGAGGCGCGCACAGCCTTCCCCGGGTGGCGCCCGCCCATCGCAGGCCCGCCTCGATGACCCGGCGTCGTGCCGGTGGGCAGGCTCCGTTCCCCTTCCCCGCGCCCGTTCTCCGGAGGACCCACGATGACCGCAGCCCGCGCCCGACCGTCCCGCTACCCCCTCGACGGCCGCCGTGTCCTCGTCACCGGGGCCTCCTCCGGCATCGGCGAGGCCACCGCTCGTGCGATCAGCGCTGCCGGCGCCGACGTCGCGATCCTCGCCCGGCGCCGGGAGCGCCTCGAGGCGCTTGCCCGGGACCTCCAGGCGGTGGCCGTGCCGGCTGACCTGCGTGACGAGCAGGCCGCGAGCAACGCCGTCGAGGAGGCGGTGCACCAGCTCGGCGGTCTCGACGGGGTCGTGAACAACGCCGGCCTCATGCGCACAGGGCCGATCGGCGAAGCCGACGTCGAGGAATGGCGGGCGATGTTCGACCTCAACGTCATCGCCCTGCTCGTGGTCTCGCAGACCGCGTTGCCCCACCTACGGGCGGCCGGACGCGGCGACATCGTCAACATCAGCTCCCTGTCGGGCCGGCGCGTGCCGAGCGCGGCCGCCTCGGTCTACGCCGCCTCGAAGTTCGCGGTGCACGCCGTCAGCGAGGGCCTGCGCCGCGAGGTGCTCGCCGACGGCGTGCGTGTGACCGTGCTCGCCCCGGGGTTCGTGCGCACCGATCTCTTCGAGGGGATGCACGGCGAGGCTGCCGACCGGCTGCGTGAGCGCGCCGAGGCCGTCGGGCTCAGCCCCGAGGAGGTCGCCGAGCAGGTCGTCCACGCGATGGCCTTGCCGCCCCACGTCCACCTCCGCGAGGTCGCGTTCTCGGGCCTCGGTCAGGAGACCTGATCCCCGCGGTGGCGCCCACCGGTGGGCCGGCCGAGGCCCGGCCACCGCGGTAGGGTTGCCGACCCATGGGCTACCTCGAGATCGCGATCATCTTCGTCGGGGCGATCGGCGCGGCGCTCGTCCTTGGGACCGGCGCGGCGCTCCTCCGCTACCGGCGCACCGGGGCGTTCCCCAACCAGCCGACCGACGCGAGCCCCGAGGCGGTGCGCGGCGCCCTGCGCGGCTCGGTGCTCAAGCTCGTCATCGGCGTCGCGCTCGTCGCCGCGGGGCTGCGCATGCTCGCGGGCGTCGGCGCCTTCGGCTGAGCCCGCCCGGCGACGGCGTCGGCCTGCCCCGCCAGCGAGTGGCGGCTTGATGCGTCTTCTTCGCACGGATCCGCCATTCGGCGGGCGGTCACCCGTCATTCGGCGGGCGGTGATCCGCCGTGCGGCGGGCGGCGGCGTGGCGCGCCGGCCTAGCTGCGCAGGAGACGCTCGATCGCCTCGGTGGCCTCGGTGACGAGCGCGTCGACCTCGCCGGGGTCGTCGGCCTCGGCCGCCGCGCCGCGCACGCAGTGGCGGATGTGCTCGTCGAGCAGGCCCATGCCCACACCACGCAGGGCCTTCGTCACCGCCGACACCTGGGTGAGCACGTCGATGCAGTAGACGTCCTCGTCGATCATCCGCTGGAGGCCGCGGACCTGCCCCTCGATGCGGCGCAGCCGGGTGAGGTACTCCTCCTTCGACATCGTGTAGCCGCGCATCGTCGCTCCCCTCACCTGCCTCGTCGGCGTTGACACCGCGGCAAGTATACCCCACCCTGGTATGGTGTCCAAGCGAGAGCCAACCAACCACCACCCGGCGGTCGCCCGCACGTACCGTGGTCCCGCGACCGTCCACGGCCCCGGAGGGTTTCCATGTCGAGCACCGATGAGGCATCCCGCAACCTCGACGTCCCCGTCGAGGGGATGACCTGCGGCTCCTGCGCCGCGAGGGTGCAACGCATCCTCGAGCGCCAGGAGGGCGTGGCCCACGCCGACGTCAACTACGCCACGGGGCTCGCCCGCATCGAGGTCGGCGAGTCCGCCGACCTCGAGAGCCTCGCCGGCGCGGTCGACAAGATCGGCTACACCCTCGCGCTCCCAGAGGAGGCCGACGAGCCGACCTCGGGCATCGCCGGCGCGGGGGGCTCGGGCACGACCTCGCCGCCCGACGTCGAGGCGGCCCACGCCGCGGCATGGCGGCGTCGCACGCTCGTCGGCCTGCCGCTGACCGTCGTCGTCGTCATCATCTCGATGGGCTTCATGGAAGCCCTCATGGTGAGCGCGCCGCTGCGCTGGACGGTGTTCGCCCTCACCGTGCCGGTGCAGTTCTGGGTGGGCTGGCCGTTCCTCGCCGAGGCGGCCAAGCGCGCCCGGCACGGCACGACGAACATGGACACCCTCATCGCCATCGGCACGCTGACGGCGTTCATCTTCTCGACCGTCGAGCTGCTGCGCGGCGGCGGCGAGCTCTACTTCGAGGTCGCCGCGGGCATCATCGCCTTCCTCGCGCTCGGGCGCTGGCTCGAGGCGCGGGCGAAGTCGCGGGCGGGCTCGGCGCTGCGGGCGCTCGCCGAGCTCGGCGCGAAGGAGGCGCGGGTCCTGCGTGAGGGCGAGGAGGTCCTCGTGCCCGTCTCCGAGCTCGGCGTCGGCGACCTCATGCGGGTGCGCCCCGGGGAGAAGATCCCCACCGACGGCGAGGTCGTCGACGGCGCCAGCGCGGTCGACGAGTCGATGCTCACCGGCGAGTCGGTCCCCGTCGAGAAGGCCGTCGGTGACACCGTCGCCGGCGCGACGGTCAACAGCTCCGGTGCGTTGACGGTGCGCGCGACCGCGGTGGGCGCCGACACCGCGCTCGCGCAGATCACCCAGCTCGTCGTCGACGCCCAGTCGGGCAAGGCGCCGGTCCAGCGTCTCGCCGACCGCGTCTCCTCGGTCTTCGTGCCCATCGTCATCGTCATCGCCCTGGGCACCTGGGCCTCGTGGTACCTCATCGCCGGCGACGGGCTCTCCGGCCTGCTCGCCGCCGTCGCGGTGCTCATCATCGCCTGCCCCTGCGCGCTCGGGCTCGCCACGCCCACGGCGATCATGGTCGGCACCGGCCGCGGCGCCGACCTCGGCATCCTCATCAAGTCCGTCGAGGTGCTCGAGCGCACCCGCGAGGTCACCACGGTCGTCTTCGACAAGACCGGGACCCTCACGACCGGCGACATGGCGCTGTCGAGCGTGACCGCCGGGGAGGGCACCGACGCCGACGAGGCCCTCGCCGTGGCCGCGGCGGTCGAGGCCGACAGCGAGCACCCCATCGGCGAGGCGATCGTCGCCGCCGCGCGCGATCGCGCGCTCACCCAGCCCGTCGTCACCGCCTTCGAGTCCGCCGCCGGACGCGGCGTCCGGGGGGAGGTCGATGGTCTCGGCAGCGTCTGGGTGGGGCGGCGGAGCCTCCTCGCCGACGCCGGGCTCGACCTGCCCGTCGACCTCGACGAGGCGATGGGCCGGGCCGAGGCCGATGGCGCCACCGCCGTGCTCGTCGGCTGGGACGGTCGGGCCAGGGGCGTGCTCGCCGTGGCCGACACGCTCAAGAGCGGCGCCGCCGACGTCGTCGGCGAGCTCACCGCGATGGGCCTGTCGGTGGCGATGCTCACCGGCGACAACGACCGCACCGCCCGGGCGATCGCCTCGCAGGTCGGCATCGACCGTGTGCTCTCGGAGGTCCTGCCATCCGAGAAGGTCGCCGAGGTCGAGCGCCTGCAGTCGGGCGGCGAGCGCGTCGCGATGGTCGGCGACGGCGTCAACGACGCGCCGGCGCTCGTCACCGCCGACCTCGGCATTGCGATCGGTCAGGGCACCGACGTCGCGATGGAGGCGGCCGACCTCACCCTGCTGCGTGCCGACCTCGCCGGGGTTCCCATGGCGATCAAGCTCTCGCGGCGTACCTACCGCGCGATCGTGCAGAACCTCGGCTGGGCGTTCGGCTACAACGTCGCAGCGATCCCGCTTGCCGCGGTCGGCCTGCTCAACCCCATGATCGCCGGGGCGGCGATGGCCTTCTCGAGCGTCTCGGTCGTGATGAACTCCTTGCGCCTGCGCCGCTTCGCCGCATGAGCCCTGCGGCCGACGGGACGCCACGGCGATGAGCCCGCGCGAGGAACGGCCGCCCCTCGGCCCCGCCTTCGCCGTGGCGGCGGCCGGCCCGGCCTTCGCCGTCGGCGTCGTCGCCCTCGTCGAGGTGCTCTCGGCCCTCCTGCCAGCCACGCGGGGGACGTTCACGACGTGGGGCCCGGTCGCCACGGTCGTGGCGATGGCCGGAGGGCTCCTCGTGGGACTGCCCTCGGCGCTGCTCGTCGAGGCCGGCACGACGCTGCTCGGCCGGCGGACCCCCCGAGCGACCGCGGTGGGCTATGCCGTCGCTGCGGCATTCTGGGCGCTCGTCCTGCTCCTCGTCTGGCGCGCACAGGTCGACCCCGGCGCGAGCGTGGTGACCCTCGGGTGGGAGTTCGCGGCGATCGGCGCCGGCACGGTGCTGCTGTGGGCCGGCGCCCGACTCGCCGACCGCCGCCCACCCGGCCCCGCGGGGGTGTTCGCCTTCGCCGTCGTCGCGCTCGTCGCGCTCGCGGCCGCGACCGCCGTGGTGCTGTCCTGAACGGGTGGGCAAGGGGCCCGCGCCGACGTGCCCGCCTGCCCGTGGAGGTCGACCCGGCCGTGGGGCGAGGCCTCCGGCAGGCCTGAACCTCGGCGGGGGCGGGTAGACCTCCTGAGGTCCGCTGCGGGGCCTGCGACCCGCGTTGCCGGCTCGCCCCGACGTGCGAATCCCCGGAGGTGCATGTGACCGCGCCCGCGTCCGCCGCCGCGCCGACGCCAGCCGCGCCCCGACCGGCCATCGCGCTGCGCGGGGTCCACAAGGCCTTCGGGGCGATTCGCGCCGTCGACGGCCTCGACCTCGAGGTCCCCGAGGGCAGCTGCCTCGGCCTGCTCGGCCCCAACGGCGCGGGCAAGTCGACGACGATGCGGCTGCTCACCGCGCAGGCGATCGCCGACGGCGGCGAACTCGAGGTGCTCGGCTACCGCCTGCCCGCGGAGTCGAAGCAGGCGCGGGCGCGCTGCGGGGTCGTGCCGCAGCAGGACAACCTCGATGTGGAGCTCTCCGCCCGGCAGAACCTCGCGGTGTTCGCCCGCCTCTACCGGGTGCCGGCGCGTGAGCGCCGCGCGGCGATCGACCGCGCCCTTGCGCTCGCCAACCTCACCAATCGCGCCGACACCCCCGCCGACGAGCTCTCCGGGGGGATGCGCCGGCGGCTGCTCATCGCCCGCGCCCTCGTGCACCGGCCCCAGCTCGTGCTCATGGACGAGCCCACCGTCGGTCTCGACCCGCAGGTGCGCCAGGAGCTGTGGTCGCTCATCGACGGGCTGCGCGCTGACGGGGTCACCGTCCTCATGTCGACGCACTACATCGAGGAGGCCGAGCGCCTCGCCGACACCGTCGCGGTCATGGCCGCGGGCAAGGTCGTCGCGCACGGCGCGCCGGGAGCGCTCGTCGCCGAGCACGCGGGTCGCGAGGCGCTCGAGGTCTACGGCCGCCCCGACCGCCTGCGCGAGGTCGAGGGCCTCGCCACGGCCGCGGGCTTCGCGACCAGGCGCACCGGCCCGGCGCTCGCGATCCTCGCCGCGGAGGGGCTGCCCGCCGAGCTCGCCGCCGAGCTCGAGCCCCACGGGGTGCGGCGCGTGGCCAACCTCGAGGACGTCTTCGTCGCCCTCACCGGGGAGGAGATCGCCTGATGGCCGTCGACACCGCCTCCGAGCCCCGTGCCGGGACCGGGCGCGGTCCCGGCCGTCGGTTGCGTCGGCTCGAGCCCGCCGCGATCGGCGGGGTGCTCCAGCGTGAGTTCACCGTCTACACCCGCTACTGGTTCTCGACGACGTTCTCCTCGGTCGTCGAGCCGACGATCTACCTCCTCGCCTTCGGCTTCGGGCTCGGGGCCCTGCTCACCGAGGTCGAGGGCTTCGACTACCTCGACTTCATCGGCACCGGGATCGTCGCCACCGCGGTGATGTTCAGCTCGGCGTTCCCGAGCATGTTCGGCACCTTCGTCAAGCGGCGCTTCCAGCGGACCTACGACGCGATCCTCGCCGCGCCCGTCGACACCGAGGAGCTCGTGACCGCCGAGGCGCTGTGGCTGTCGCTGCGCGCCGGCGTCTACGGCACCGCTCCCCTGCTCGTGGCGATGCTCTTCGGTCTCGAGCCCGCGCTCGGCATGCTCCTCGTGCCGCTCATCGGCGCGCTCACCGGCTTCGGCTTCGCCTCCTTCGGGATGTTCATCTCCGGGGTGGCCAAGTCGATCGACAACTTCAACTACGTCATCTCCGCGGGGCTCACCCCGCTCTTCCTCGTCGCCGGGACGTTCTTCCCCGTCGACACCCTGCCGGCGCCGATCGCCGCGGCGTCGGTGCTCAACCCGCTCTACCACTGCGTCGAGCTCGTCCGTGGGGCGACCTTCGGCATCGAGGCGACCGCCGCGGCCGGGCACGTCCTCGCCCTCGTCGCCTTCGCGGCGATCATGTGGCGGCTCGCGATCTGGCGTCTGCGCGCCCGCCTCATCGACTGAGGCTCAGCCGTCGAGCAGCGCGCGGCGCGAGGCGGTGACGTCGTCGACGAAGGCGTAGGGGTAGCCGGGCACGACCGGCGCGCTCACCTCGTCGAGACGTGACCGCGCGTGCTCGTCAAGGGTGAGCCCGACGGCGCCGAGGTTGTCCTCGAGCTGCGCGACCGTGCGGACCCCGAGGATCGTCGAGGCGACCGCTGGCCGGTCGGTGACCCAGCGCAGGGCGACCTGGCTCATCGTCGCCTCGTGGGCCTCGGCGACCTCGGCGAGAGCGTCGACGACCTGCCAGGTCTGCTCGGTGTTGCGCAGGTCGTAGGCCTCGACACCGCGGTCGGGGTCCTCGCCGAGGCGGGTGGCGCCGGAGGGACGGGCGTCCCGGCGGTACTTGCCGGTCAGCCAGCCCCCGCCGAGCGGTGACCAGGGCAGCATGCCGACGCCGGCGTCGACGCAGAGGGGACCGAGCTCGAGCTCGAGGCCGCGCTCGAGCAGACTGTACTGCGGCTGGAGGCTCACGATCGGCGCGAGCCCCTCGAGCCGTGCGGTCGTGACCATGCGCTCGAGCTGCCAGCCGGTGACGTTGCTCACGCCGACGTAGCGCACCTTGCCCGAGGTCACGAGGTCGTCGAGAGCCTCGAGGGTCTCCTCGACCGGCGTCGCGGGGTCCCAGGCGTGGGTCTGCAGGAGGTCGAGGTGGTCGACGGCGAGCCGTCGCAGGCTCGCCTCGACCGCGCGGGGCAGGTAGCGCCGGGACAGGCCCTCGTCGTTGGGTCCGGGCCGGTCGACCATCGGCAGGCGCACCTTCGTCGCGAGGACGACGTCGTCGCGCGCGCCGGTGCGGGCCAGCCAGCGACCGACGATCTCCTCGCTCGCGCCGCGGCCGTAGACGTCGGCGGTGTCGACGAAGTCCCCGCCGGCCTCCCGGTAGGCGTCGAGGAGCGCGTGGCTCTCGGCCTCGTCGCTCTCCGCGCCGAAGGTCATCGTGCCGAGGCAGAGTTCGCTGACGTAGAGGCCGGTGGGCCCGAGCGGGCGGTGCTGCATCCTCGTTCCTCCGGATCGCGACGGCAGGGTGCCGACCCACCGTAGCGGAGGCTGGCGGAGCCTCGACGGTCTACCGTGGGGCGCGGCGAGGCGGCCCGCACGGCCGGGCTTGCCCCCGGACACCGACGACGAGGAGTCTCCCGCCATGGTCCACGAGACGATCTCCGTGCCCGAGATCCACTGCGGTCACTGCAAGAGCGCCATCGAGGGTGCCCTCGCCCCCCTCGACGGGGTGAGCGCAGCGACCGTCGACGTCGAGGCGCGGGAGGTCACCGTCGACTACGACCCCGACACCGTGAGCCGGGAGGCCCTCGTCGCCGCCATCGAGGAGCAGGGCTACGACGTGCCGTAGGCCTCCGGGGGCGGGAGGGCCCGGCGGTAGCGCACCTCGTCGATCTCGACGTCGAAGACCTCGTCGCGGCGGGTGGCACCGTCGGGCAGCCAGTCCTGCTGCTCGTAGAAGTCCCGTGAGCGGGCGTTGTCCGGGTGCAACCACACGACGGCCTCGGCGAAGCCCTGCGCGACGAGGTGCTCCTCGCAGGCGGCGAGCAGCGCCCGACCTGACCCCGAGCCCCAGGCCCCAGGGTCGACATTGAGGGTGTAGACCTCACCGACGTCGTCGGTCTCGTCGCCACCGGCGGGCCCCACGACGGCGAAGCCGACGACCTCGCCGTCGAGCTCGGCGACGAGCCGGGCGGTGCGCGGGTCCCGTGGCGGCACCGCGAGGGTCTCACGCCAGTGGTCCGCGCGGTTGCCGGCGTCGAGGCCGTCGAGGTAGGCCTGTGGCATGAGGCCGGGGTAGGCGGCCCGCCAGGCGGCGACGTGGATCACCCCGAGGGCGTCGGCGTCGTCGGGCTCGGCGCGGCGGACCGCAGGCGCGGCCATGGGGGCTCCTCGGGCTAGACGTCGACCTTCGGCAGGCGCTCGAGGGCCGCGTCGATCCGCTCCTGCGGGTAGGGGCGGTCGATGAGGTCCTCGGAGAGGTAGCGGTCGTAGGCGGCCATGTCGAAGTGGCCGTGACCGCACAGCGCGGTGAGGATGACCTTCTCCTCGCCGGTCTCCGCGCAGCGGCGGGCCTCGTCGATGCACTCGGCGAGCGCGTGCGTCGGCTCGGGGGCCGGCACGATCCCCTCGTTGCGCGCGAACTGCACGCCGGCGGCGAAGCAGTCACGCTGATCGCGCGCGCGGGCCTCGAGGAGCCCGAGCTCGTAGACGTGGCTGAGCAGCGGCGACATCGCGTGGTAGCGCAGCCCACCGGCGTGGATGGGGTCGGGCACGAAGTCGTGGCCGAGGGTGTGCATCTTCATGAGGGGCGTCATCCCCGCGGTGTCGCCGAAGTCGTAGGCGTAGGTCCCCCGGGTCAGTGTCGGGCACGACGAGGGCTCGACGGCGCGGATCTCGGGGTCGCCACGTCCGGCGAGCTTGTCCCCGAGGAAGGGGAAGGCGAGGCCGGCGAAGTTCGAGCCGCCCCCGGTGCAGCCGATGATGAGATCGGGGCTGTCGCCAGCCATCTCCATCTGCTTGCGGGCCTCGAGGCCGATGACCGTCTGGTGCAGCAGCACGTGGTTGAGCACGCTACCGAGCGCGTAGCGCGTCTCTGGGTCGGCCGCGGCGATCTCGACGGCCTCGGAGATCGCGATGCCGAGGCTGCCCGGGCTGTCGGGGTCGGCCGCGAGGATGGTCCTCCCGGCCTCGGTCAGCGGCGAGGGGCTGGGGTGGACCGTCGCGCCGAAGGTCTCGATCATCGAGCGGCGGTAGGGCTTCTGCTCGTAGCTCGCACGCACCTGCCAGATCTCACAGGACAGGCCGAACAGCGTGCAGGCGAAGGCCAGGGCGCTGCCCCACTGCCCCGCGCCGGTCTCGGTGGTGAGCCGGCGCACCCCCTCGATGGCGTTGTAGTAGGCCTGCGGCACGCTCGTGTTCGGCTTGTGGCTGCCCGCAGGGCTCACGCCCTCGTACTTGTAGTAGATGCGCGCCGGCGTGCCGAGGGCCTTCTCGAGGCGGTGGGCGCGGTACAGCGGGGAGGGTCGCCACAGTCGGTAGACCTCACGCACCGGCTCGGGGATCTCGACGTCGCGCTCGGCGGTGACCTCCTGGGCGATGAGCCCGCCGGGGAACAGCGGCGCGAGGTCCTCGGGGCCGATCGGCTCGTGCGTGCCGGGGTGCAGCACCGGCGGGGGCGGCTCGGGGAGGTCGGCGACGAGGTTGTACCAGTGCGTCGGCAGGTCCGACTCCTCGAGAAGGTACTTCGTCTGCTGGCTCATGTGCGGGGCCTCCCTCGTCTGGTCGGTGGGACCATAGCGCGCCGGGGTCCGAGGGGGGCAATCGCTCAGGACCCGGACGGACCGTGTGCGGTAGGGTGCGCGAACGACGAGATGAGGAGCCTCCGATGAGCCGACCGCGTGTCCTGTCGATCGTCCTCGCCGGTGGGGAGGGCAAGCGGCTCGCGCCGCTCACCCGCGACCGCGCCAAGCCCGCCGTGCCCTTCGGGGGGATGTACCGCCTCGTCGACTTCGTGCTCTCCAACCTCGCCAATGGCGGCTTCCTCAAGATCGTCGTCCTCACCCAGTACAAGTCGCACTCGCTGGACCGCCACATCGCCCAGACCTGGCGGATGTCGGCGCTGCTCGGCAACTACGTCGCGCCGGTGCCGGCCCAGATGCGCCAGGGCAGGCGCTGGTTCGCCGGCTCGGCTGACGCCATCTTCCAGAACTTCAACCTCCTCAATGACGAGCGCCCCGACTACGTCATCGTCTTCGGGGCCGACCACATCTACCGCATGGACCCCTCGCAGATGCTCGACGCGCACATCGAGTCGGGCGCGGGGGTCACGGTCGCGGGCATCCGCGCGCCGATCGAGCAGGCCGACCAGTTCGGGGTGATCGAACCCGGCGAGGGCGACAGGATCCGGGCGTTCCGCGAGAAGCCGACCGACCCCGTCGGCCTGCCCGACGCGCCCGACCAGGTCTACGCCTCGATGGGAAACTACGTCTTCACCACCGAGACGCTCGTGCAGGCCCTCGTCGCGGACTCCGACGACGACGACTCCAACCACGACCTCGGTGGCGACATCATCCCGATGCTCGTCGACAGCGGTCAGGCCCACGTCTACGACTTCACCAACAACGTGGTGCCGGGAGCGACCGACCGTGACCGCGCCTACTGGCGCGACGTCGGCACCCTCGATGCCTACTACGACGCGCACATGGACCTCATCAGCGTCCACCCGGTCTTCAACCTCTACAACGACCGCTGGCCGATCTACACGTGGAACCCCCCGGCGCCCCCGGCGAAGTTCGTCTTCGACCAGGACGACCGCCGCGGCCAGGCGATGGACTCGATGGTCTCAGGCGGGGTCGTGCTCTCCGGAGGGACGGTGCGCCGCTCGGTGCTCTCCCCCGGCGTGCGGGTCCACTCCTACGCCGACGTCGCCGACAGCGTCCTCATGAACGGCGTCGAGGTCAACCGCCACGCCGTCGTTCGCAACGCCATCGTCGACAAGAACGTCGTCATCCCCAGCGGAGCCCGCATCGGGGTCGACCCTGAGGCCGACGCCGCGCACTTCGTCGTCTCCGACGAGGGCCGCGTCGTCATCGGCAAGGGCGACGACGTGCCCGTCGAGACCACCGAAGGAGACCAGGCATGACCGCTGCGCCGCTGCGCGCCGCCCTGCTCAGCCGCGAGTACCCCCCCGAGGTGTACGGGGGTGCTGGGGTGCACGTCGAGCACCTCGCCGCCGCCCTCGCGAGCCACGTCGAGGTCGGGGTGCATTGCTTCGGCGCCGAGCGCGATGATCCCCTCGTCGCCGGGACCTACGGGTCGTGGGACGCGCTCGACGGCGGAGGGCCGCACATGGCGGCGCTGCGCCACCTGTCGACCGACCTCGCGATCGCTGCGGGCGTCGAGGGCGCCGACGTCGTCCACAGCCACACGTGGTACGCCAACCTCGCCGGGCACCTCGCAGCCCTGCTCTACGACATCCCCCACGTCGTGACGACCCACAGCCTCGAGCCGCTGCGCCCGTGGAAGTCCGAGCAGCTGGGCGGGGGCTACGCGGTCTCGTCGTGGGCGGAGCGCACCGGGGTCGAGGGCGCCGACGCCGTCATCGCCGTCTCCGCGGAGATGCGCCGCGACGTGCTCGCGAGCTACCCCTCGGTGGATCCCGACAAGGTCGTCGTCATCCACAACGGCATCGACCCCGAGGCCTACCGACCCGACTGGGGCGTCGACATCCTCGAGCGCTACGGCATCGACCGCGACCGGCCGTCGGTGATGTTCGTCGGGCGGATCACCCGGCAGAAGGGCGTGACCCACCTCCTCGACGCGACCGCCCACCTCGACGCCGACGCCCAGCTCATCCTCTGCGCGGGGGCGCCCGACACGGCGGCCCTCGGCGCGGAGGTCGCCTCGGCGGTCGCCGCGCTGCGCGAAGCGCGTGACGGCGTCTTCTGGATCGACGAGATGCTGCCACGGCCTGACATCGTCCAGCTCCTCACCCACGCGACGGTGTTCGCCTGCCCGTCGATCTACGAGCCCTTCGGCCTCGTCAACGTCGAGGCCATGGCGTGCGAGACCCCGGTGGTGGCCTCCGCCGTCGGCGGCATCCCCGAGATCGTCGTGGAGGGTGAGACCGGCCATCTCGTGGCCTTCGAGAAGGGCGAGGACGTCTTCGGCTCCCCCGCCGATCCCGACCGCTTCGCCCGGGACCTCGCGGAGGCCCTCAACGCCGTCGTCGGCGACACCGAGCGGGCGCGGCAGATGGGGCTCGCGAGCCGCGAGCGGGTCCTCGAGCACTTCAGCTGGCAGGCCATCGCCGAGCAGACCGCCGACCTGTACCGACGACTGCGCCCTTGACGAGGCCCATGCCTGCCGCCGCGCTCCTCCTGCTCCTGGTGCTGCTCGCCACGGCAGCACCCGGCCCGGCCGCGCTCGCCGAGGAGGACGAGACCGTCGTGGGGCCGGATGCCACCCAGCTCTCCATCGAGCGACGGGTCGAGGGCGAGGCGCCAGCCGGGATCCGCTTCGTCGTCGCGCTCGCCTGCGAGGAGCTCGACCGCATCGAGTTCGACGTTGCCGACGGCGAGGTCCGAAGCCTGCCGGTACCGCAGGACCAGGCTTGCGAGCTCACGGAGGTCGACGACGGCGGGGCGGTCTCGATGACGATCGCTGTGGGCGAGGGGGCGCCAACGGAAGGGCGGAAGCTCGCGTTCTCCACTGAGGATCACGCCGAGCTCGCGGTCGTCGTGACGAGCCGTTTCGCGCCGGACCCGCCCGACGGCGGCGGGGACGCGGTCGCCGACGGGGCCACCGGACCGGGCGCCGACCCCGCGCCCG
>SLNF01000106.1 GCA_007133145.1 Nitriliruptorales bacterium | reverse complement strand
CGGCGGCGGGTGTGTGGGGGTGGTGGCAGCTGGTGGGGCGGTGGTGGCGCCGGCTCCGCTGTGCTGTCGAATGCATGTTCGAAGTATGCCCCGTATGACGGTGGCTGTCAAGGGTTTTCGAGAGATCTTGTGAATTTCTTTGGCGGTGGGGGTGACGGTCGCAGCCGCGCGGCCCCGGCAGCGCCGCCGACCCGGCGGCGTGAACCCCGCTGGGCCTAGCCGCCACAGACGCCGTTTCGCCACCGACGCGGACTCTGGGGTGCCCGGCAGGTCTCGGACGGGGCTCCTGGGCCAACTGGACCGGGATGCGGGGGCGCACGCGGACCCGCTAGGCTGCGAGCGATCCCGGGCGACGCCCTCCCGCGCACCGGCGTCCTCGCCTCGGTCGGTCTTGCTGCGCACTGGAGGAAGAGTCGGATGAAGAAGGTTCTCATCGCCAACCGTGGGGAGATCGCCATCAGGGCGTTGCGAGCCGCCTCGGAGCTCGGCTTGCGCACCGTCGCCATCCACACCCGCGAGGATCGCACCTCCCTGCACCGCACGAAGGCAGACGAGGCCTACGAAATCGGTGAGGTCGGCCACCCCGTCCGCGCCTACCTCGACGCCGAGGAGATCACGCGCACCGCCATCGAGGCTGGCGCCGACGCGGTCTACCCCGGCTACGGGTTCCTCTCGGAGTCCACCGATTTCGCGCGCACCGTGCGAGACGCGGGCCTCGTCTTCGTCGGGCCGCCCACCGAGGTCCTCGAGCTCACCGGCTCGAAGACCCATGCCCGTGACGCGGCCATCGACGCGGGCATTCCTGTTCTGCAGGCCTCCCCGCTGCTCGAGCAGCCCTCCGACGCCAAGGACGCCGCCGACGCGATCGGCTACCCCGTCTTCGTCAAGGCCGCCTCCGGCGGTGGTGGCCGCGGGATGCGGCGCGTCGAGCGCCCCGGTGACCTTGCCGACGCTGTCGACACGGCGATGCGCGAGGCCGAGGGGGCCTTCGGCGACTCGCGGGTCTTCCTCGAGCAGGCGGTTTCGAACCCGAGGCACATCGAGGTGCAGATCCTCGCCGACGCCAACGGTGAGGTCATGCACCTCTACGAACGTGACTGCTCGCTGCAGCGCCGCCATCAGAAGGTCCTCGAGCTCGCTCCCGCGCCGAACCTCGACCCCGAGCTGCGCGAGCGGATCTGCGACTATGCCGTGAGGTTCGGCCGCGCGGTGGGCTACCGCAACGTCGGCACCGTCGAGTTCCTCATGTCGCAGGGACCGAACCCCGACGTCGTCTTCATCGAGATGAACCCGCGCATCCAGGTCGAGCACACCGTGACCGAGGAGATCACCGACGTCGACCTCGTGCGCGCCCAGCTGCGCATCGCCGACGGCGCGACGCTCGACGACCTCGGGCTCAGCCAGGAGATGATCCAGATCCGTGGCGCGGCGATGCAGTGCCGCGTCACCACCGAGGACCCCGCCAACGGCTTCCGGCCCGACATCGGGCGCATCTCCGCCTACCGTTCGCCGGGCGGGCCGGGCATCCGCCTCGACGCCGGCAGTGCCTACGTCGGCGGCGAGGTCAGCCCGTACTTCGACTCGATGCTCGTCAAGCTCACCGCCCGAGGGCGCACCTTCGAGATGGCCGCCCGCCGCGCCCGCCGCGCGCTCGCGGAGTTCCGCGTGCGTGGCGTGCGCACGAACATGCGTTTCCTCCAGGCGGTCCTCGAGGACGAGGACTTCCTCGCCGGGCGCATCTCGACGAGCTTCATCGACGAGCGACCCGAGCTGCTCGCCGACCGTCCCGGGGCCAACCGTGCGCAGCGGCTCGCGACGTTCCTCGCCGACCGGACCGTCAACCGTCCGCACGGTGAGCCGCCCGCGCTGGCCGACCCCGAGGACAAGCTGCCACCGCTGCCCGCCGGCGAGCCGCCCGCCGGCACCCGCCAGCGTCTCCACGAGCTCGGCGCCGAGGGCTTCGCGTCGTGGATGCGGGCCAACGAGCGGCTGCTCGTCACCGATACGACGCTGCGTGACGCCCACCAGTCGCTGCTCGCGACACGCATGCGGACCTACGACATGCTCGCGGCGGCCCCGCACCTCGCGCGCAGCCTGCCGCAGCTGCTCTCCCTCGAGGCGTGGGGCGGGGCGACCTTCGACGTCGCGCTGCGCTTCCTCAACGAGGACCCCTGGAAGCGCGCGAAGCGGCTCAGCGAGGCTATCCCGAACATCCCGCTGCAGCTGCTGCTGCGGGGGCGCAACCTCCTCGGCTACACCGCCTACTCCGAGAAGGTCGTCCGGGCTTTCGTCGAGGAGACCTACGCCAGTGGCGTCGAGGTCTTCCGCGTCTTCGACGCCCTCAACGAGGTCGGGCAGATGAGCCTTGCGATCTCGTCGGCCGCCGAGGCCGGCGCGCTCGTCGAGGGGACGCTGTGCTACACCGGCGACCTCCACGACCCCGACGAGGAGGTCTACACCCTCGACCACTACCTCCGCGTGGCCGAGGGTGTCCTCGACGCCGGCGCTCACGTCCTCTGCATCAAGGACATGGCCGGCCTGCTCCGCCCGCCGGCGGCGCACACGCTCGTCTCCGCGTTGCGCGAGCGCTTCGATGCACCGGTGCACCTGCACACCCACGACACCGGGGGCGGCCAGCTCGCGACCTACCTGTCGGCGATCGCAGCCGGTGTCGACGCCGTCGACGGGGCAGCCGCGCCGTTGTCGGGCATGACGAGCCAGCCGAGCCTCGGCGCGCTCGTCGCCGCCACCGACGGCACCCCGCACGCGACGGGGATCTCCCTCGACGCCCTCGGCGACCTCGAGCCCTACTGGGAGAGCGTGCGCAAGCTCTACGCCCCCTTCGAGTCGGGACTGTCGAGCCCGACCGGCACGGTGTACCGCCACGAGATCCCCGGCGGGCAGCTGTCGAACCTGCGCCAGCAGGCCGCCGCGCTCGGTCTCGGCGAGCGCTTCCACGAGATCGAGGAGTACTACGCGCGCTGCGACAAGCTCCTCGGACGGCTCATCAAGGTCACCCCGACGAGCAAGGTCGTCGGCGACCTCGCGCTCTACCTCGTCTCCGCCGGCATCGACGTCGACGACCTCGAGGCCGACCCCGGGGCCTACGACCTGCCCGACAGCGTCATCGGCTTCCTGCGCGGTGAGCTCGGCACCCCACCGGGAGGCTGGCCCGAGCCGTTCCGCACGAAGGTCCTCGCCGCGCGCGGTGACGGCGACCCGGCGCCGGCCGCCGCCGACGTCGAGCTGCCCGAGCCGGGCGAGGAGCGCCGCGCGGTGCTGAGCCGTGCCCTGTTCCCCGGGCCGGCGGCGGACTTCGAGGCCGCCGCCGAGGCCTACCACGACCTCTCGCTCGTGCCGACCCATTCGTTCTTCTACGGGCTGACCAGCGATCGTGAGATCACCATCGACCTCGAGCGCGGCGTACGGCTCTTCATGGCGCTCGACGCCATCGGCGAGGCGGACAACCGCGGCTACCGCACGGTCCTCGTCAACGTCAACGGCCAGACCCGGCCGATCGACGTCCAGGACCGCTCGATTGCCGCGGAGGTCGTTGTGGCCGAGAAGGCCGACCGCGGCGACCCGAGCCACGTCCCCGCACCGCTGACCGGGGTCGTGACATGGGCGGCCGAGCCGGGCACCGAGGTCGAGCTCGGTGGCGCGATCGCCACGGTCGAGGCGATGAAGATGGAGTCGACGATCTCCGCGCCCTTCACCGGCCGCGTCGTCCGCGTCGCGGCGTCGAAGGGGACGGCCGTCGAGCCCGGCGACCTCATCGCCGTGCTCGAGCAGACCTCGTGACCGAAGGGGTCGAGGCGGGTGCCGCCGGTGGGACCGAGGCGCCCGTCGACGACCCCGCCGGCGAGGCGGAGCGCGGGCGCGCCGAGGCGCTGCGCGAGGAGCGACGGGCGGCACTCAGCCGCCTGCGCGAGCGCGGCGTCGAGCCCTACCCCGTCGGCTGGCGGCCGACCCACCGCCTCGGCGAGGTCGGCGCGGCCTGGGCCGAGCAGCTCGAGCCCGGTGAGGAGTCCGGCGAGGAGGTGGCCGTGGCCGGGCGGCTCGTCCTCGTGCGCCGCCACGGCAAGCTCGCCTTCCTCGTCCTGCGCGACGGCGGCGAGGAGCTCCAGCTGTTCTGCCGGCGCGACGTCCTCGGGCCCGAGGCGATGGGCGCCATCGACGATCTCGACGTCGGCGACTGGATCGGGGGACGCGGGGAGGTCGTGCGCACCCGCAAGGGTGAGCTCTCGGTGCAGCCCGCCGAGGTCGTCCTGCTCGGCAAGGGCCTCGAGGCGCTGCCCGACAAGTGGCACGGCCTCAAGGACACCGAAGCGCGCTACCGGCGGCGTTGGGTCGACCTCACCGTCAACGCCGAGAGCCGCCGGGTCTTCGCGATCCGCGCGGCGGTGGTGCGGGCCCTGCGCGACGCCCTCGACGCCCGTGGGTTCGTCGAGGTCGAGACGCCGATGCTCCACCCCATCCCCGGGGGCGCGGCGGCCAAGCCGTTCGTCACCCACCACAACGCCCTCGACGTCGACCTCTACCTGCGCATCGCCCCCGAGCTCTACCTCAAGCGCCTCGTCGCGGGCGGGATGACCCGCGTCTACGAGCTCGGCCGCGTCTTCCGCAACGAGGGCCTGTCGCCGCGGCACAACCCCGAGTTCACGATCCTCGAGACCTACGAGGCCTTCGCCGACTACGGCGACGTCATGGACCTCACCCAGGCGCTGCTGCAGGACGCCGCCGAGGCGGCGATCGGCACGACGGTGACCCCCGACGGCGTCGACCTCGCCGGCGCCTGGCCGCGTGTGCCCCTGCTCGAGCTCGTGCGCGAGGCCACCGGTCGCCCGCAGCTCTCCTACGACGCCGACCGCGCGGAGGTCACGGCGCTGTGCGCCGAGCACGGCGTGCCCGTCGAGGAGGGCTGGGGCGTCGGCAAGCTCGTCCTCGAGCTCTACGAGAAGCTCGTCGAGCCGACCCTCGAGGCGCCGACCTTCGTCATCGACTACCCCGTCGAGGTCAGCCCGCTGGCGCGCCGGCACCGCGACGACCCGGCGCTCACCGAGCGCTTCGAGCTCATCATCGGCGGTCGCGAGGTCGCCAACGCCTTCTCCGAGCTCACCGATCCCGACGACCAGCGCGCCCGATTCGAGGCGCAGGCCGCCGCGCGCGCCGCCGGCGACGAGGAGGCCATGGTCGTCGACGAGGACTACCTCGAGGCGATGGCCTTCGGCATGCCGCCGATGGGGGGCCTCGGGGTGGGCGTCGACCGCCTCGTCATGCTCCTCGCCGGGGTCGAGACGATCCGCGACGTCATCCTCTTCCCCACGCTGCGCCCGCGACGCTAGCGCGCCGGACGCTCCGGGCCGACCGGCCGGTGTGGGGCTCCTGCCGGGAGGGAACCCTGCGGAGGGCCGACGGGGCAAGGCTCCGGAGCCCTCGCAGACGGCTCGGCCGGCGTCAGCGTCACACCCGCCGGGGCGAGAGACCCCGGTGCTACAGTTGCTCTCCGAGCACCCGAGTAGGGGGCAGTGCATGTTCGAACGTTTCACCGACCGTGCTCGCCGCGTGGTCGTGCTGGCCCAGGAAGAGGCCAGGATGCTCAACCACAACTACATCGGCACCGAGCACATCCTCCTCGGGCTCATCCACGAGGGCGAGGGCGTGGCCGCCAAGGCGCTGG
>SLNF01000329.1 GCA_007133145.1 Nitriliruptorales bacterium | reverse complement strand
GGACGCGTCGTTCGCCTTCAACTACGCCTGGTCGGGGGACCTCCAGCCCATCGACACCTGCGTGCCCGACGAGCTCGCCGACGACCTCCTGCCGTCGATCGTCGAGCAGGGCACCTACGCCGATCAACTCTGGGCCGTCGGGATGTTCGACTCCGGGCTCGGGATGTACGCCGACGCGAGCGTCCTCGAGGAGCTCGGCGTCGACATCCCGACCTCCCCCGAGGAGGCCTGGACCGCTGAGGAGTTCACCGACCTGCTCGGCGCTCTGCGCGAGGCCGGCTTCGAGCGCCCGCTCGACGTCAAGCAGAACTACGGCCAGGGCGAGTACTACTCCTACCTCTACCAGCCGTTCCTCTGGTCGGCGGGCACCGACACGCTCGACCGCGACGAGGAGGTCGCCGAAGGCACCCTCAACAGCCCCGAGGCCGTCGACGCGCTCACGGTCTTCCAGGGTTGGTTCGAGGAGGGCTACGTCGACGACAACGCCGACGACGCGGCGTTCGTCGAGGGCCGCACGCCGATCTCGATGGTGGGCCACTGGGAGTACGCCAACTACAAGGACGCGCTCGGCGACGACCTCGCCGTCCTGCCCCTGCCGGACTTCGGCGAGGGCACGCGCAGCGGCCAGGGATCCTGGCAGTGGGCCGTCGGCGCCGACGCCGACCCCGACGCCGCGTGGGCGTTCATTGAGTTCACCCTCGAGCCGGAGCAGATGGAGCGCATGAGCGAGGCCAGCGGGGCGATCCCGTCGCGCCAGTCGGTCGCCGAGGGCACCGAGCGCTTCGGCCCCGGTGGTGACCTCGAGCTCTTCCGCGTCCAGCTCGAGGAGGGCTGGACGGTCCCACGTCCGCCGCACCCCGCCTACCCGACGATCTCCTCGGCCTTCAACCAGGCCATCCAGACGATCATCGACGGTGGCGACGTCGCCGGTGCCCTCGACACCGCCGCGGCGGAGATCGACGCCGACATCGAGGCCAACGAGGGCTACCCGCCACCGCAGTAGCCCGGAGTCCGGCGGGGTCGCCACCGTGACCCCGCCACGCCCGCCGCGTCGGTGCCCCCCCCGTACCGACGCGGCGGCCCACCACCGAGGGAGGTCGAGCATGGCCGCGAGCCTCGAGACCCGAACCGCCGCACCCGAGGCACCCGCAGCGCAGCGCGGGCAGCGGCGCCAGCGCCGCCGTCGCCGCCGCGCAGGCTTGCTCTTCAGCCTGCCGGGGCTCCTGCTCCTGCTCACCTTCCTCGTCACCCCCTTCCTCATGGCCGTCGGGCTCTCGCTGACGAACCTGCGGCTCGCCTCACCGCTCGAGACCCGCTTCATCGGCCTCGAGAACTACGTCGCGACGCTCACCGACCCGAGCTTCCGTCAGGCCTTCGGCAACAACGTCTACTTCACGCTCGTCGTCGTACCGCTACAGACCGGGCTCGCGCTCGCCCTCGCGATGCTCGTCAACCAGAGCATGCGCGGGATCAGGGCCTTCCGGGCGATCTACTTCTCCCCGGTGGTCGTCGTCATGACCGTCGCCGCGACGGTGTGGCTCCTGCTCTACAGCCCCGACCATGGCCTGCTCAACGGCATCCTCAGCCTCGTGTCGTTCGGCACGCTGCAGTCGGAGTGGCTGCGCAGCGAGACGATGGCGATGCCCTCGATCATGATCATGTCGATCTGGCAGGGCGTCGGGTTCCAGATGATCATCATCCTCGCGGGCCTGCAGGATATCCCCGAGGAGCTCTACGAGGCCGGGGCGATCGACGGCGCGAGCCGCTGGCAGCGCTTCGCCTACATCACCGTGCCGCAGCTGCGCAACACGCTCATCTTCGTTGCGACGGTGACGATGATCCTCGCCTTCCGGCTCTTCGACCAGGTGTGGGTGATGACGCGCGGCGCACCGCTGGGACGCACGAACGTCATGATGCTCGAGATGGTCACCGTGGGCTTCGAGCGTCAGCAGATCGCCCGGGCCTCCGCGATCGCGGTGATCTTCTTCCTCGTCGTCCTCGCAGTGACGGTCGTCCAACGGTTCCTGCTCAGGGAGGACCGGGGATGAGCGCCCTCGCCGGTACCGACCGCCTCACCAGGCGCGCCTGGCCGATGTACCTGCTGCTCACGGCCATCGCGGCGCTCTTCCTCGTGCCGCTCGCCTACATGGTCGTCGGCGCCTTCAAGCCCGACGAGCTCGTCCTCGCCGAGGGCAACACCATCCGGGCGTTCTGGCCGACGAACGCCACGCTCGAGAACTTCGTGGGGGCCTTCGAGCGCGGCCGGTTCGGCTTGCTCTTCGTCAACTCCGCGATCATCTCCTCGGCGATCGTCGGGGTGGGGCTCGTCGTCAACAGCCTCTTCGGCTACGCCCTGGCCCGCCTGCCCTTCCGCGGCTCCCGGATCATCCTGCTCGGCGTCATCGCGCTCATGATCATCCCGCTCGAGGCCGTCGCGATCCCCCTGCTGTGGATGATGTCGGAGGTCGGTCTGCGCAACACCTACACCGTCCAGGTGCTGCCCTTCATCGCCAATCCGCTCTTCATCTACCTCTTCTACACCTTCTTCCTCGCCGTGCCCCGCGAGCTCGAGGAGGCCGCGCGGGTCGACGGGGCGGGACCGCTCACGACCTTCCTGCGCGTGAGCGTCCCGCTGGCCAAGCCCGCCTACGCCACCGTCGGGATCCTGAGCTTCCTCTTCGCCTGGGGCCAGCTGCTCTGGCCGGTGCTCGTCACCAGCGGCCCCGACGTGCGGCCCCTGCCGCTCGGTATCTCGGTCTTCGTCACCCAGCCGCCGATCAGCTGGGGCGACATCATGGCCTTCGCCTTCCTCATGACCATCCCGTTGCTCATCGTCTTCATCGCCTTCCAGCGCTGGTTCGTCCAGAGCGTGGCCTCGAGCGGGGTGAAGGGGTGAGCGAGCCGCGGGCAGCCGCCGGCACCGGGGAGGACCACCACCGTCCGCGCTTTCACCTCACCGCCCCGGTCGGCTGGATCAACGACCCGGTGGGCGCGCTGCGCCGGGACGGCCGCTACCACCTCTTCTACCAGCACAACCCCCACGGCACGCAGTGGGCCCGTCCGCACTGGGGCCACGTCGACAGCCGCGACCTCGTGCACTGGCGCCACCTGCCCGAGGCACTGGCCCCGAGCGTCGACGGCGCCGATGCCGACGGCTGCTTCTCCGGCTCCGGCGTGGTCACCGAGGAGGGGGCCGCGCTGCTCTACACCGGCGTGCGGGGCCCGGTCGGCCCCGGGCAGTGGCAGGCGACGTGCCTGGCGACGAGCCGCGACCCGGGTCTACGGGAGTGGCGCAAGGCCGTGGAGAACCCGGTGACGCCGCCACCACCGGGCCTCGCGCTGACGGGCTTCCGCGACCCCTTCGTCTGGCGGGCCGGCGACGGCTGGCACCAGCTCGTCGGCAGCGGCCTCGTGGGCCGTGGCGGGGCGCTGCTGCACTTTCGCTCCCCTGACCTGCGGCGCTGGGAGGATCTCGGGCCCGCGCTCGTCGGCGAGGACGAGCATGTCGTCGGGGAGTGGGCCGGCATGATGTGGGAGTGCCCGTCGCTGCTCCAGGGCTCGGACGCGGCCATCGCCCTCGTCAGCGTCCACGACGGCGACACGACCACCCACCACGCGATCGGCATCGTCGGGGCCTTCGACGGCACGACGCTGCGGCCCGAGCGCGCCCGACGGCTCGACCTCGGGCCCGACTGGTACGCCCCGTGCGTCCTCGACGACGATGGACGGTGGCTGGTGTGGGGCTGGTCGCAGGAGGCCCGCGGGCCGGCGGGACCCGCGCGGGCGGGCTGGTCGGGAACACTGACCCCCGCCAGGGTGCTCACCGTCGCCGACGGCTGGCCGCGCCTCGACCCGCTCCCCGAGCTCGGGCGGCTACGGCAGCGACGGCTCTGCCTCGACGGCGCGACGGTCGACGGGTCTCTGCGTCACGAGAACGCGGGCGCATCGCTCGACGTCGAGCTCACCCTCGTCGGCGAGCAGGAGGCCGCCGTCCTGCGGGTCCTCGCGAGCCCCGACGGCGAGGAGGCGACGACGGTCACCATCGACCGTGCCGCAGGGCGACTCGAGCTCGACCGCCGACGTTCCTCACGCGCCGAGGACGTCAGCGCCGACGTCGTCACCGCCCCGCTCGTGGTCCCCGCGGGCCCCCTCGCGGTCCGCGTCCTCGTCGACCGCTCCATCATCGAGGTCTTCGCCGGCCCGCAGCCGCTCACCGCACGGGTCTACCCCGTCCGGCCCGACAGCTGCGGTCTCGAGCTCGCCGCCCCAACGGCCACGATGGCAAGCCTCGTCGTCCACACGATGGGCGCGGGCACGTCTCCGCCGTAGCGCCCCTACTCGGCGAGCGGGCGGGGCGGTGGGACCTCGCCTGAGGTCGGACTCCCGGATCCTCCCTGCCGCCGGACGTAGGGGGTGAGCACCCCGTGGATGAGCACGGCGACGGCGAGGACGGCAGCGGGCAGCCACAGCCCGAGCAGGGCCGCGAGGACCGCGGCGGCCACGGCGCCGGCGACGAGCACGCCGCGCAACGTCTCGATCGATGACATGAGCGCTCCTCAGCGACCCCTCGGTGCGGTGGCCGCGGCGCAGTGGCGGCCCTGTTCGAGGCCGTCCCCAGCCTACGACGTCGCGCCGGGCGGGGCGGGTGGGTCCGTCGCGTCGCGCAGGACCGCGAGCGCTGCCTCGAGGTCGGCCGGCAACGGCTCGGTGACGTCGACCGGCGCTCCGGTGACCGGATGGTCGAGCGTGAGCCGCGCAGCGTGCAGCGCCGGCCGCTCAAGGCCGAGCCATGCGGCGCGCTCGCGCGCCGCGCCGTAGGCGAGGTCACCGCAGACCGGGTGGCCGATCGCTGCGAGGTGGGCACGGATCTGGTGGGTGCGGCCGGTCTCGAGTCGCACGTCGAGGCGGGCCGCGCCGGTGAAGGTCTCGACGACGTCGTAGTGGGTGATCGCCCGTCGACCCTCGGGGTCGAGCCCCATGCGAGGGCGCCGCGCGCGTTCGCGGGCCAGGGGCGCATCGATCGTGGCGCGCGCCGGACTCGGCACCCCGTCGACGAGCGCGATGTAGCGCCGGGTCACCGTGCGCGCGGCGATCGCCGCCTGCAACGGCGCCACCGCCGCCGCGCTCGAGGCGACGAGGAGCAACCCGGAGGTACCCCGGTCGAGGCGGTGGACGATGCCCGGGCGCTCGGGGTCGCCCGTGTCGGCGAGCGGCAGTCCCTGCGCCCGCAGGGCGTCGACGAGCGTGCCGTCGGTCACGCCGGCCCCTGGGTGGACGACGAGGCCGGCGGGCTTGGCGACCACGGCGAGGTGCTCGTCGGCCCAGCGCACCGGCACGGGCGGCGGGGTGGGCGCGCGGCGCGGCGGCGCAGCCAGGACGCTGATCTCCTGACCGGGCTCCACGCGGGCGCTCTTGCGCGCCGGGGCGCCGTCGAGGAGCACGCGCCGCTCGCGGATCCGTGAGGCGACCTGCGATCGCGACTCGTCGAGCCGCTCGGCGAGGACGTGGTCGAGGCGTCGCCCGGCGTCGCCCGCGGCGACGCGCCAGGTGTCCACCGCCGGGCTCATCGTCGCGGTGAGACCGTCTCGGGACGCACCGGCTCCCGCCCCACCCGGGCCTCGGCGCGCCGCGCCTCCTGACGGTCGGTGATGACGAGGAGCAGGACGACGAGGACCGCCCCGACGGTGATCGCCGCGTCGGCGACGTTGAAGACCGGGAACCAGCCGAGGTTGACGAAGTCCACCACCGCACCGTCGGGGAAGCCCGGCGGGCGGGTGATGCGGTCGACCGCGTTGCCGATCGCCCCGCCGGCGACGAGCCCGAAGGCCGCCGCGAGGGAGAAGCGGTCGGCGCGGGTGAGCATCCGCACGATGATCGCGAGGACGACGACGGTGACGATGAGGAACATCCCGGTGAAGCCGGGGATGCCGAACGCGGCGTTGGGGTTGCGCACGAGGGTCAGGGAGACGATCCCGAGGTCGATGGGGCCGGCCTCGAGGTGACGCTCGGCGAGCTGCTTCGTCGCCTGGTCGAGCACGCCGACGATCGTCGCCACCCCGATGGCCACCACCCACACGAGCCGCCCCGGCAGCGCGCGTGGCCGCGGCAGCGCCTCGAGCGCAGCCTCCTCCGGCAGCGCCCCGTGCTCGTGGTTCGCGGCATCCCCGGCCGGGGGCTCGTGCCCGGCCTCCGCGGCAGCCTCGGCCGGCGCGTCGTGCACGGCGTCCTCGGCCGCGGCACCACGTCCGACGGGGCCGGTTCGCGCGTGGGGATCGGTCACGAGCGCCGCGCCGCAGCCTGGGCGCACTCCACGCAGAGCTCGGCGTCGGGTCGGGCCTCGAGCCGGGCGGCGGGGATCGCCGTCCCGCAGGACGCGCACGTCCCGTAGCTGCCGTCGTCGATGCGGGCGAGCGCGCGCTCGGTGCGCTCGAGCGCCGTGGCCTGCTGCTCGGCGAGCGAGCGCAGGCGCTCGCGCTCGACCGCCGCGGTGCCCTGGTCGGCCTCGTCGGGCTTGGGCTTGCGGTACTCCTCGTCATCGGCGTCGGCCCGCAGGCGCGTGGCCTGGGCGGCGAAGCGCTCACGGTCGCGTTCGAGGACCGCGCGCAGGGCATCGAGGTCGAGCTCATCGTCAGTCATGTGGGGCGGAGTCTAACCGCCACGCGTCCGCTCAACCGTGCGATCGCGGCGTCATTCGGACAGCCGTGCCGCGACCTCGGCGGGGGCGAGCCCGGCGACGCGCACGACCTTCTCGCGCCCGCGCAGGCCGGCGACGACCTCGAGGTCGCGCGCGCGGAGGCCGAGCGCCGCCGCGAGCGTGGCGACGAGCTCCCGGTTCGCCCGGCCCTCGACCGGCGGAGCGGCGAGACGCACGCGCAGGGCCGCGCCCGAGGGGCCGGCGACCGCGCTACGGCGGGACCGCGGGACGACCCGCACGCGCAGGCGCGTCCCAGCCGGGTCGGGCTCACAGCAGTCGATCGTCGTCGCCATCCCGCTACTATCCTCGGGTCATCCCTCGTCACCGGCCAGATGGAGGAACCGCGTGGGCTTCGCGGCTGTCCCGCAGCATCCCGACTTCCCGGCGCTCGAGGAGCGCATCCTCGCATGGTGGCGCGACGACGACATCGTCGCCCGGGCACTCGAGGCCAACCCCGACGGGGAGCTCTTCCGCTTCTACGAGGGGCCCCCGACGGCGAACGGCACCCCCGGCGTCCACCACATCGAGGCGCGGGTCTTCAAGGACATCTTCCCTCGCTACCGACAGATGAAGGGCCACCGCGTGCCGCGCAAGGCTGGCTGGGACTGCCACGGCATCCCCGTCGAGCTCGAGGTCGAGAAGGAGCTCGGCTTCACCCGGAAGCAGGACATCGAGGAGTACGGGGTCGAGGCCTTCAATGCCCGCTGCCGTGCCTCGGTCCAGCGCTACGTCGCCGAGTGGAACCGGCTCACCGAGCGCATCGCGTTCTGGGTCGACACCGACGACGCCTACTGGACGATGAGCGCGGAGTACGTCGACAGCGTCTGGTGGTCGCTCAAGCGCCTGTGGGACGAGGGCCTCATCTACGAGGGCCACCGCGTCGTGCCCTACTGCCCACGCTGCGGCACCGCGCTGTCCGACCACGAGGTCTCCCAGGGCTACGCCGAGGCCGTCGACCCCGAGGTCTACGTCCGCTTCCCGGTGACCTCGGGCACGCTCGGCTCGGAGGGCGCCTCGCTGCTCGTGTGGACGACCACGCCGTGGACGCTCATCTCCAACACCGCGGTGGCCGTCGGCGAGGGCGTCCCCTACGTCCTCGCCGACGCCGAGGAGCACGGCCTCGTCGTCCTCGCCGCCGACCTCGTCCCGCGGGTCCTCGGTGAGGACGCCCGCGTCGTCCGTGAGGTCGCCCTCGCCGAGTTGCTCGGCGCACACTACGCCGGCCCCTTCGACCTCGTCGGCCCCGGCATCGGCGACTGGCCGGGGGACGAGGACTGGCGCTACGTCACCGTGGCCGACTTCGTCACGACCGACGAGGGCACCGGCATCGTCCACCTCGCCCCCGCCTTCGGCGCCGACGACCTCGAGGTCGGCAAGACCTACGGCCTGCCGGTCGTCAACCCCGTCGACGCCGAGGGGCGCTTCACCGCCGCGGTCATCCCCTTCGCGGGGCAGTTCGTCAAGGACGCCGACGCCGACATCATCGCCGACCTCGAGCAGCGCGGGCTGCTCTACGCCAGCGGGCGTTACCGCCACACCTATCCGTTCTGCTGGCGCTGCGACACCCCGCTGCTCTACTGGGCCAAGCCCTCGTGGTACATCGCCACGACCCGGGCCCGCGACCGTCTCCTCGAGGTCAACGCCGGGGTCGACTGGCATCCCGAGCACATCCGCGACGGGCGCTTCGGCGACTGGCTCGCCAACAACGTGGACTGGTCGCTGTCACGCGAGCGCTACTGGGGCACCCCGCTGCCGTTGTGGCGCTGCGAGGCCTGCGGGGACGTCACCGCCGTCGGCAGCCGCGCCGACCTCGGCGAGCACGCCGGGGCCGACCTCTCCGGGCTCGATCCCCACCGCCCCTACGTCGACGACATCACCCTTCCGTGCCCCTGCGGCGGCACCGCCCGACGCGTGCCCGAGGTCATCGACGCCTGGTACGACTCCGGCTCCATGCCCTTCGCCCAGTTCGCCTACCCCCACGCCGAGGGCAGCGCAGAGGTCTTCGCCGAGCACTTCCCCGCCGACTACATCTGCGAGGCGATCGACCAGACCCGGGGGTGGTTCTACTCCCTCATGGCCGTCTCCACGCTGCTCTTCGGAGAGAACAGCTACCGCACGGTGCTGTGCCTCGGCCACATCGTCGACGAGCAGGGCCGCAAGATGTCGAAGCGGCTCGGCAACGTCATCGACCCCTGGGAGCTCATCGGCTCGCGTGGCGCCGACGCCGTGCGTTGGCTCATGCTCACCGACGGCTCGCCCTGGGTCACGCGGCGGGTGGGCTTCGAGTCCGTCGACGAGGTCGTGCGCAAGGTCCTGCTCACCCTCTGGAACACCCTCTACTTCTTCACGACCTACGCCCGTCTCGAGGACTGGGACCCCAGGACGGCCTCCCCGCCCCCCGTTGCCGACCGGCCCATGATGGACCGTTGGATCCTCGCTGAGCTCGCCGACCTCGTCGCCGCCGTCGACGCCGGCCTCGAGCGCTACGACGCGACGACGAGTGGTCGGCGCATCCAGGCCTTCGTCGACGACCTCTCGAACTGGTACGTACGGCGCAACCGCCGACGGTTCTGGGCTCCCGAGGGCGCCGACCGCGCCGACAGCGATGCCGCGTTCGCGACGCTGCGGACCTGCCTCCTGACCCTGGCGCAGGTCATCGCCCCGTTCACGCCCTTCCTCGCCGAGGAGCTCTGGCAGCGCCTCGTCGTCGCCGTCGACGACCAGGCCGTGCCGTCGGTGCACCTCGCGCGCTATCCCACGCCCGAGCACGACGACGAGGAGCTGCGGACCCTCGGACGGCTCGCCCGTCGCGTCGTCGCCCTCGGACGCAAGGCCCGCGAGGACGCCGGCCTCGGCGTGCGCCAGCCGCTGCGCCAGGCGCTCGTGACGCTGCCCGCCAGCGAGCGGGCTCACTGGCCCACCGTCGCGCCGATCGTCGCCGACGAGCTCAACGTGCACGCCACGACGCTGCCGGAGGGCGACGCCGGTACGGTGACCCGCCGGCTCAAGCCGAACTTCCGCGCCCTCGGCCCGGTCCACGGCAAGCGCACCCCTGCGGTGGCCGAGGCGGTGACCCGTGCCGACGCCGAGGCCGTCGCCGCCGCGCTCGAGGCCGAGGGCACCGCTACCATCGACGTCGACGGCGACGAGATCACCGTCAGCGCCGACCAGGTCACCGTCATCGAGGAGTCGATCACCGGCTGGGAGGTCGCCAGCGACGGCCACTACAGCGTCGCGCTCGACCTCGAGCTCGACGACGCGCTGCGCCGCGAGGGCGTCGCCCGTGAGCTCATCCGCGCGCTCAACGACCTGCGCAAGCGCGAGGACCTCGACCTCGACGCGCGGATCCGCCTCGTCGTCGACGCCGAAGGCGGAACCGCCGAGGCGGTGCGCGAGCACGGGCGCACCATCGCCACGGAGGTGCTCGCGACCTCCCTCGAGCTCGGGACGACGACCAACGGTACCGAACTCGACCTCGGCGACGCCGGCACCGTGCGCGTCTCCCTGGAGCTGGCGACGTAGTGCGGTGGCTCCTGCGCGTCGCGGCGGCGCTCGCTGCGCTGCTCGCCGTCCTGTCGTGGCGCATGCGGCCCGGATCCGCCAACGCCGCGGGACCGTCGTGGCTCGACCGTGAGCCCCGCCTGCTCGCCGCGCTCGCGCGCTGGCAGCCGGCCCGGCCAGCCTCACCCCTCGGGCGCGCCGGCGCGACGCTGTGGGCCGCACCGATGTCGCTCGGCGGGCTCGCCGTCGCTGCGGCCAGCCCGGGGCAGCGCGCGCTCATCGACGGCGCGCTCGTCACCAGCGAGGCGCGCGGGCCGGTCGCCGGGCTCCTCGCCAGCCGGGGCTTCCGCGCGACGACGCTCGGGCAGGTCGTGCTCGTGCGCGGGACCCCGACCACGACGCTGCTCGCCCACGAGCTCAGCCACGTGCGCCAGACCGAGCGTCTGGGGCCGGCCTTCGCGCCGCTCTACCTGCTCCTGCTCGTCGTCTACGGCTACCGCGCCCACCCGTTGGAGCGCGCGGCACGGTCGGCGGCAGCCTCCTCGGGCTCACCGGGCCCGTCTGGCGCTTCGGCGTCACCCCGATCGTAGGCAGGGGGCGCGGTGTCGTCGGCGGCCGGCTCAGGCCGCCACGCTGGCGGGGTCGCCCGCGCGCCCCGGCCTGGTCGGTGACGCGCCACGCCGACGGCGAGGAGTCCGCCCGCGGCCAACGCCGCGGCGATCGCGCCGAGCGCGAGGTCGTCGGAGCCGACGAGCGCGGAGGCGACGACGAGGGCGACGCCGACCGCGGCGAGGAGCAGGCTCGCGACGAACACCGCCTAGGCGTCCCCGGAGGTCGCTCCCCCATCGACCTCGAGGGTCGCGAGGTCGTCGATGTGCGAGGGCACGTCGGGCAGCTCGACACGGTCGAGGTAGGCGAGGTGCTCGGCGATGACGCCCTCGACCCGGTCGCGGTAGTCGGCGCGGAACTCACGCAGGTCGGCGACGGCCTCGCGCACCCGCGCGGCCGCCTCGGCGGCGGCGTCGCGCTGGGCGACCGCCGCCTGCTGGGCCTCCGAGCGCAGCCGCTCGGCCTCCGCCGTCGCGCCCTCGACGAGCTCGCTGGCCTCGAGTCGCGCCTCCTCGCGCAGCTGCTCGGCCTCGGTGCGCGCATCGGCGACGGTCTGCTCGGCGGTGCGCTCGGCACTGATGAGCGTGCGCCGCAGCAACTGTTCGCTCTCCGCGGCGGCCTCGGAGGCGTGTCCCCGGGTCTCGAGCTCCTGCTCGGCGTCGGCCGCCCGACGCGCCGCGGCCTCATGCTCGGCCTCGGCGCTGCGCGCCCGCTCCTCAGCCTCCTGAGCCCGTTGCTCGGCGTCGTCGCGCTCGGCCTCGAGCGCGGTCAGGCGCGCGGAGACCTCGTCGAGGAAGCGGTCGACCTCGTTGGGGTCGTAGCCGCGGCGACGCTCGTTGAAGACCTGGTTCTCGATGTCGTTGGCCGTCAGGCTCATGGGAAGAGGCCCCCTCTGGTCAGGGTGCAGACGATCGGCTGCACGATGAGGCTCAGGAACAGGAAGACGAGGATCGGCGAGAGGTCGAGTGCCGCGCCGCCGACCCGCAGGGGTGGCAGGAGCCCCCGCACCGGGTTGAGCACGGGGTCGGTGAGCGCGCGCACGCCGTTGGCGAGCGGTTGGATGGGCTCGGGCACCGTGCGTACCCACGAGAGGATGATGCGCACGATGAGGATGAGGTAGTAGATGCGCACGAGGTCGCAGAGGATGCCGGGGGGGTTCATCGTCGCCGTGGCCGTTCGTCGCGGATCAGGCCTGGTTGAAGAAGCCGCGCTCGCCGAGGCGCTGACGCTCCTCGCTCGAGACATCGACGCCCAGTGGCGTGAGCAGGAACACCCGGTCGCCGACGCGCTCGATGCGGCCGTCGAGGCCGAAGATGAGCCCCGAGGCGAAGTCGAGCATGCGCTTGGCCACGCTCTCGCTGGCCCCGGCGAGGTTCATGATGACCGGGATGCCGTTGCGGAAGCGCTCGCCGACCTCCTCGACGTCGTTGAACGTCGTGGGGCTCGTGAGGTGGACCTTCGCCCCCGCCGCCGCCGTCGGCTGCGTGGCGGGTTCGGGCTCTGGGGCCGGCGCGAGCGAGGGCGCGCGGTCGGGTCGAGCCGGGGCGATGCGCCGCACGTTGGTCTGCTCGGGCCGCGGGGTCGCGGCGGGCCCCGCCGGGGAGGCGGGCTCGGGCGCCCGACGTGGCGGCGGTGGCGCCTCCTCGATGTCCTCGTCGTACTCCTCGTCGTATTCCTCGACGAGGCCGAGGTAGCCGAGGGCGCGCTTCCACTTGCTCGACATCTCCCATGCCTCCTGTCGGGCTCAGGCCTTGGCGTCGCGTCGTCCGAAGATGGCTTCTCCGAGCCGTACCATCGTCGCACCTTCCTCGATGGCCGTCTCGAAGTCCGCCGACATTCCCATCGAGAGGTGCTGCACCTCCGGGTAGGTCGCACGCAGTTCGTCGCGCAGCGCACGCAGGCGGGCGAAGGGCTCGCGGGGGTCCCCCTCGAGTGGCGGCAGCGTCATGAGCCCCTGGCAGGCGAGCCCGTCGAGGGCCCGCACCCGCCCCACCGCCTCGGTGGCCTCCTCGAGGGAGAAGCCCGCCTTGGCGGGGTCCGCGCCCACGTTGACCTGGACGAGCACGGGCTGGACCTTGCCCTGCTCGCCCGCGTGGCGCGCGATGGCCTCGGCCAGGGGCAGCCGGTCGACCGAGTGCACGAGGCTCGCACGGGCCACGACCGCGGCGACCTTGTTGCGTTGGAGCCGCCCGACGAAGTGCCAGCGCAGCCCGGGACCGAGCTCGTCGACCTTCGCGACGAGCTCCTGCGCGCGGCTCTCGCCGATGTCGAGGTGCCCGGCGTCGCGCAAGGCGGCGACGACCTCGGGGGGGAAGGTCTTGGCCACGGCCACGATCGTGAGCGCGTGGGGCGAGCGTCCCGACCGCCGTGCGGCCTCATGCGCGCGCTCGCGTACCTCGGCGAGGCGGTCGGTGACCCGCGCTGCGAGGTCCGGCGTGCTCATCGGTCGGTCCCCGGCAGCGGCGCCCCGTCGACGACCCCCCGCGCCCGCCGGCGCACGATGACGCTGCCGTGACGCCCCGCACCGGGTTCGGCACGGTGGCTGAAGTGCCGTGGGTGGGTGCACCGCGTGCAGCCCCCGACGATCTCGACGCGCGCGACGCCGGCCGCGGCGAGCTGCGCGGCCACGGCCCTGCGCAGGTCCGCACTCGGGCTGCCCCAGGTCGTGCGGGCCGCGGCCGTGGGCTGTGCCGCGGCGAGGGCCTCGGCCGACGCGGCGTCGAGCTCGTAGCAGCAACCGTCGATCGCCGGTCCGAGCAGGGCGACGAGGGCACCGGGGTCACGCGGCGCGAGCGCGTCGAGCAGTGCCGGCACGACCCCGGCGAGGACGCCCGCACGGCCGGCGTGGGCCACGCCGACGCCGCCCCACGGGTCGGCGACGAGGACCGGCACGCAGTCGGCGGTCATGACGAGCAGCGCGACGTCGTCGTCGAACGTCGCGAGAGCGTCGACGTCGGCGATCGCGTCGTCGTGCTCCCGGACCCCCCGTCCGCGGTCGTCGCGCCCGACGACGGCGACCGCCGCGCCGTGGACCTGCTCCATGACGACGGCTGCGTCGGTCCCGACGCCGACCTCGGCGAGCAGGGCGCGACGCGCGGCGAGCGGATCGCCGCCACCGACGACGAGCGAGACGTTGCCCTCACCGGGCAGGCTCGGGTGGCGCCCGCCGAAGGCCACGCGAACCTGGTGGTCGCGGAGGCCGCCGGTGGCCACCGCCGCCCGGCGCTGCTCGGTGCCGACCCCGACGCTCACTGCTTGAGGAAGCTGGGGATGTCGAGGTCGTCGTCATCGTCGTCATCGTCCTCGAGTAGCAGCGGCGGTCGCGGGCCGCGCTCCTGCGACGCTGCGGACGCCTCCTCGGTACCGCCGAAGAGGTCGTCGTCGTCCTCCTCGTCATCGGCGAGGCCGTAGCCGGCCAGCGGGGAGGGCTGGGGCTGGGGCTGCTGGTGAGCCGGTTCGGCGGCCGGCGCCGAGGAGGACAGGTCGACATCGAAGCCGGCGGCGATGACGGTGATCTTCACCTCGTCGCCGAGCGCGTCGTCGATCACCGTGCCGAAGATGATGTTGGCGTCGGGGTCCGCCGCCTGGGCGATGACCTCGGCGGACTCGTTGACCTCGTGGAGCCCGAGGTCGCTGCCGCCGGAGATCGTGAGCAGGACCCCGCGAGCGCCGTCGATCGAGGCCTCGAGCAGCGGCGAGGAGACCGCCATCCGCGCGGCCTCGAGGGCGCGGTTCTCACCGCGGGCGCGACCGATCCCCATGAGGGCGCTGCCGGCATCACGCATGATCGCCGACACGTCGGCGAAGTCGGTGTTGATGAGCCCCGGTGTCGTGATGAGGTCGGTGATGCCCGCCACCCCGTGCAGGAGGATGTCGTCGGCGAGCCGGAAGGCCGCGAGCATCGAGGTGTCGGCGTCGGCGATCTCGAGGAGGCGGTCGTTGGGGATGACGATGAGGGTGTCGACGGCGTCGCGTAGGTCCTCGATCCCCTTCTCGGCCTGGACGCTGCGGCGTCGGCCCTCGAAGCTGAACGGGCGTGTGACGACGCCGATCGTCAGGGCCCCGAGCCCCTTGGCAGCCTCGGCGATGACCGGGGCGCCTCCGGTGCCGGTGCCTCCGCCCTCCCCGGCGGTGACGAAGACCATGTCAGCGCCCTTGAGGACCTCCTCGATCTCGTCGCGGTGCTCCTCTGCGGCCTTCTGGCCGATGTCGGGGTCGCTGCCGGCGCCGAGGCCCCGAGTGAGCTCGCGGCCGATGTCGAGCTTGACGTCGGCATCGGACATGAGCAGGGCCTGGGCGTCGGTGTTGACCGCGACGAACTCGACGCCCTTGAGTCCCGCCTCGATCATGCGGTTGACGGCGTTGACGCCGCCTCCGCCGATGCCGACGACCTTGATGACCGCGAGGTAGTTCTGTGGTGCCGCCACGGCTGCTCCTTACGCCTCGGTGCGCCTGGCAGCGGGGCCAGGTCGTGGTGCGGGTCGGGCGCCCCGCGACGCGGGCGCACCCCGGTCCTCGGGGCGCATGACCGCGCGACGGCGCCTGAGGTGCTCGCCGGTGCTCGACCCGCCCGGCGATGCCTCACCCTCAAGTAGAGGGTTAGAGTTATGTCAACCTCATCGGTGGGACCTTACGCACCTCGTCCGTGACCGTCAACCATGCGCACCCGTCCGGGCGACCGAGCCGGTGGCCCCTCCGCCCTCACCCATCGTCGAGCGGCACGAGCACGGGGTTGCCAGGCGCGCGCACGTCGAGCTCGGCGACGCCACCCTCAGCGAGGCGGTGTGCCGCCTGCTCGAGGAGCAGCTCGAGGGCCTCGGCCTTGCGCTCGACGTCCTCAGCGGCTCCGACCCGCACCCAGATCCCCTCGCCCTCGGCGGGAACCACGCGCATGCGCAGCGAGCGCCCGCTGCGGGCCTCGTAGCGCACGACGCGCTCGGCGAGCGCGTCAGGCAGCGCGGCGTGGAAGGTCAGGGCGTTGACGACGGCGGCGTCGGAGGCACGCACCCCGGGTCCGGGGAGCACGGAGTTCGGCGCGTCGATCGCGAGCGCCTCCGCGGGTGCCCCCCCGGCGAGCACGACCCCGGAGGCGTCGACCGTCCAGGTCGTGTCCTCGAGGTGGACCGCGGCGGCGGGCCGCCGCGCGATGACGTCGATCTCGATCGCCGCGGGCGGGGCACGCCGGACTTCGGCCTCCCCCACCCAGGGCAGGCCCGCGACACGCGCTGCCGCCCCACCGACGTCGACGGTGACGAGGTGCGTGCCTGACACGAGGCCCGCGGCGTCGCGGACCTCCGCGGCCCGCTCTCCCTCGACCCCGCTCACGCGGACCTCCTCGAGGCCGAACAGCGGGGAGGCGAGCACCCCGCCGGCGGCCGCGGCGAGGATCGCGAGGACCGCGAGGCTCGCAAGGCCCCGACGCCGGCGGCGTCGGTGGTGGTCGGCGACCTCGGCGCGCCGCTCGGCGATGCGGCCGTCCATCGGCGCTCGAGGTGGTGCGGCGGCGCTCATGCCCCGCCGCCGAGGCGACGCAGCAACTGGGGCCCGAGCTCGGTGATGTCGCCCGCCCCCAGGGTGAGCACGAGGTCACCCCGCTCGACAGCCTCGACGACGACCTCGAGGAGGGGCTCACCGGTGCTGACGAAGCGGGCGGCGCCGCCCCGCGCAGCGACCGCGTCGGCGACGAGCCCGCCGTTGATCCCGGCCACGGGGGTCTCCCCTGCGCCGTAGACGTCGGCGACGATCGCGAGGTCGGCGGCGGCGAGGGCCTCGCCGAGCGCCTCACCCAGCGCGGCGGTCCGTGAGTAGCGGTGGGGTTGGAAGACCGCGACGACCCGGCCAACGGGGTGGTGCTGGCGGGCGGCCTCGAGGGTGGCGCGCAGCTCGGTCGGATGATGGGCGTAGTCGTCGATCACCGTGACCCCCGCGGCCTCGCCGAGGCGCTGGAAGCGGCGCTGGGTGCCGCCGTAGCGCGCGAGACCCTCGGCGGCGGCAGCGAGGTCGGCCCCGGCCCACCGCGCCGCGCCGAGCGCCGCGGCGGCGTTGGCGACGTTGTGCGGGCCGGGCAGGCGCAGCGACACCGGCCCGAGGTCACCACCGTCGACGCGCAGGGTGAACGCCGAGCCCTCCGGACCGTAGGCCTCGTCGAGGATGCGCAGGTCCGCGGCGGCGTCGCGCCCGTAGGTCACGACCGGCTCGGCGACGTCGTCGACGAGACGGCGGACCCCCGCGTCGTCGAGACAGACGATCGCGGGGGCACCGGTGCTGCGGCGGGCGAGGAAGCCGCGGAAGGCCTCGTCCACCGCCTCAACGTCGGCGAAGTGGTCGTGGTGGTCGAGCTCGACGTTCGTCACGACGGCGCAGTCGGGGGTGAAGACGAGGAAGGAGGAGTCGGACTCGTCGGCCTCGGCGACGAAGACGTCCCCGCTGCCGTGGTGGGCACTCGTGCCGGCCTCGTGCAGCCGCCCTCCGATCGCGAAGGAGGGGTCGCGTCCGGCCGCCTGCAGCGCGACGGTGGTCATCGCCGTCGTCGTCGTCTTGCCATGCGTGCCGGCGATGAGCAACCCGCGCTGCCCCTCGATGAGCGCCGCGAGCAGCTCGGCGCGCCGCAGCACCGTGACACCGCGCTGCCGGGCGGCGGCAACCTCAGGGTTGCGCTCGGGGATCGCCGTCGACACCGCGACGACGTCGGCGTCGGCGAGATGCGCGGCGTCGTGACCGACGTGGATGCGCGCCCCCATCGCCTCGAGGGCGACGGTCGTGCGTCCACCGCGCAGGTCGCTGCCGCTCACGGGGTGGCCGCGCTCGAGGAGCAGCTGGGCGAGGGCGCTCATGCCGACCCCGCCGATCCCGACGAGGTGGACGTGGGCGCCGGGGGCGATCGCGGTCGTCGTCATCGCTGGGCTCCATCTCGACGGGCTGACTCCTCGGCGGCGGCCAGCGGCGGTCGGGTCGTCCGGGCGATCGCGAGCAGGGCACCCACTCCCGTCATCGTCACGACGAGCGAGGAGCCGCCCACGCTCACGAGCGGGAGGGTCACCCCGGTCACCGGCAGCAGCCCGACGACCGAGCCGATGTTCATCGTCGCCTGCATGAGCAGCCAGCCGGTGATGCCCACCGCGAGGAGACGGCCGAAGGGGTCGGCCGCGAGCCGCGCGGTGCGCACCCCACCGACGGCGAGGGCGGCGTAGAGCAGCAGCGTCGCGAGCGCGCCGACGAGGCCAAGCTCCTCACCGATGATCGCGAAGATGAAGTCGGTGTCGGCGTTGGGCAGGTAGAGCCACTTGCCCCGGCCCTGGCCGAGGCCGGTGCCCAGCCAGCCACCGGAGCCGAGGGCGAGGAAGCCCTGGACGCTCTGGTAGCCGAGGTTGGAGGGGTCGGCCATCGGGTCGAGCCAGGCGGTGATGCGTGCGACCCGGAACTCCACCTGGGTGATCGCCACGAGGGCGAAGCCGGCGAGCCCGACGCCGCCCATCACGAGCAGCCGCGTCGGCAGGCCCGCGGTGAAGAGGACGAGGCCGCCGATCGCCACGAGCAGCGCCGAGGTCTCGAGGTCGGGCTCGGCGATGACGAGCCCCGCGACGAGGACGATGAGTGGCACCGCCGGCATGAGCAGGGCGTGGAGGTCCCCGCTGCGCACGCGCCGCCAGCGTCGCGCGAGGACATGGGCGAGGTAGAGCGGGACGGCGAGCTTGAGCAGCTCGCTGGGCTGCAGCGTGACCGGTCCGACCGCCAGCCAGCGACGCGCGCCGTGGGCCTCGAGCCCGATGCTCGGCACGAGCACGAGCGCCGAGAGGACGAGGGCGAGCAGGAGCAGCGGTGTCGCGAAGCGCCGCCACTGCTGGGGGTCGCTGCGCGCGAGCACGAGCAGCGGGATGAGCCCGACGAGCGCCCACCCGAGCTGGCGGCGGAAGATGCCGAAGGGGTCGCCGGTCTCCACCGTCGAGCGCACGAACGAGGCGGAGAAGCTCATGACGAGCCCGAGCAGGAGGAGCACGGCGACGGTGGCGACGAGGATCGCCGCCTCGGGGGTCATCCGGCCCACGGCGGGGCCGGGTCGCGGCAGTCGGGTGGCGAGCCAAGCCCTCATGCACCGACCTCCTCGTCGAGGGCGGCGACCGCCCGGCGGAAGGCGTCCCCGCGGGCGGCGTAGTCGACGAACTGGTCCATCGAGGCGCAGGCCGGCGCGAGCAGGACGACGTCACCGGGACGGGCCGTGGCCGCCGCGAAGGCGACCGCGCGCTCGAGGGTGCCGGCCTCGGTGGCCTCCAGGCCCTCGGCGCGGGCGAGTGCGGCGAGCTCCGGTCCGCTCGCGCCGATGGTGATCGCCGCGCGGACATGCTCCCTCAGCGCCGGTGCCAGGGCGGAGAACTCGAGCCCCTTGGCGAGGCCCCCGGCGATCCAGACGATCCTCGGCGCCTCGCTGCGATGGGCTTCGAGGGCGGCCGCGGCGGCGTGGGGATTCGTCGCCTTCGAGTCGTTGACCCACGTGACCCCGCCACGCTCGGCGACGGGCTC